>CAUVHB010000023.1:0-10069 GCA_963551335.1 uncultured Treponema sp. | reverse complement strand
AGCCCCCGCTTTCGCAGTCTGCATTGAGTATCGACTCGCTTTTAACGGGGCTTTCCGTCCGGCTTACAATACGGTTGTAAAAGAGGCAGCGAAAATCGATTTTTACCTCAAACTGCGAGAAGCTGAGGTGTTTTGCTGATGCGGCAGCTTCTCTCCCGAAGAAGCAAAGCAAATCTAAGCGAGTCTTTTCCAGATGCCCTAGTCTTTTTCTTCCGTTAATTCAAGACTTGCCGTATTCGGTTTAAACACCTTACTGCAGATAATAAAGCAGATAAAGCTGAGCGCCAGTCCGGGAATGATAGGATCAAGACCAAAAAGAGAAGTCTTTGTCTGTTCAAGAATTATAACCATAATGCTTCCGGCAATGAGCGAAGCGATAGCGCCGATATTTGAAGCCTGTTTCCAATAGTGCCCCATGACATACGGGAAGAAAGCCCCTGCTGCCCGCAGTGTAAAGGAGAACATCAGTAGCTTAATAATACTGCCTGTGTTAAACAGCGCGATGATCATACCGAATACGCCGACGATCAGCATGGTAATTTGAGTAACCCGCATAACCTCGGTGTTTGTGGCATTCGGTTTAATATAAATTTTGTAAATATCATTCCCGAATATGGAACCGGCGCCCAGTAAGTCAGAGTCAGCGCTCGACATCGTTGCAGAAATAATACCGGAAAAGAGAAGACCGACAATCAGCGCAGGCATGGTTGCCATCGCTAAATGCGGCAGCGCGTATTTCGGCCCTTGGCTCAGTATAATATCTCCGTCTATTTTTTTCATATTAATGAGCGCCAACGTAATGATACCGAGGAGCGTCGGAATAAAGGCATATACAAAGTTCAGTATTGCGGAAATGATTGAACCTTGTACGGCAGCTTTTTCATCACGAGCGGCATAGTAGCGCGAGACTGCTTCTTGCCCGACGGAAAACGATGCAACATACATAATTGTCATCGAAATAATCGCTCCGATACCAATGCCCTTAAACGGACTAAATGTATCGGGCGGAACATTTGCTGCGACTGCCTGCATGCCTCCTGCAAGATTGAGAGAGAACGGCAGCGCGAGCGCCATCCCGATGATAATCAAAAATACTTGTACAAAGTCGGTAATGGTAACGCTCCATAACCCGCCCATAATCGAATATACGGTAACCACAATCGCAACGATGATCACCGCTACGGAGTAGTTTATGTTCAGCATAAAAGATACGATTGTCGCGGAAGCGATAAACTGAGAGGCCGTCAAACCGATCAGCGGTAAAATCATAATAATTGCGGTAATGAGCCCTGCCGAGCCGCTATATCGGCGCCTAAAATATTCTGGTACGGTTTTAACCATTGTGCGGCGTAGACGGGGGGCAAATACCGCAAGTACGATATAGGCAATACCCATCGTCGCAACATACCAAAATGCACTCAATCCCCAATTAGTAAAGGATTTTTCTGCGACACCGAGCGAGCTTCCTCCTCCAATTTCCGTAGCAGTCAATGTTCCTGCCATTAAAATCGGTCCCAGTCTCCTTCCGGCTACCATAAAATCTTCGTTCGTTTTAATCTTTTTTGAAGATGCCCAGCCGATGAAAAGCATCAATAAAAGATATGCGACAACAATGATCAATACTATTGTATTCATAGGTACTCCTGTTTATGGGCATCTCTACAGGTGATTAAAATTTTAGGAATGCCATAACTATAACTATATTACAATAGTTTTTTATAATTTGCTACTTCCGGTTTTTACATACTAAACCTGTCCGAAAAATTGAAAATTATTGACATTTTGAGGTATTCGGTATACAGTTTAAGATGACAGTTATCTACTGTTATAAGGAGCAAACATGACTGGAATCATGATGGTGATCGTGTGTATTGCTCTCGTAATTATCGGTTTAATTCTTGGATGGACGATTCGCTGGCTGTATGCCAGATTTCAACTATCTGCTTCTGAACAGCGTGCAGAGCGGGTTTTACAGGAGGCTATAAAAGAGGCTGAAGCTCAAAAGAAGGATATTCTTCTTGAGGCAAAAGAACAACTTATTCGGGAAAGAAATCAACAAGAACGAGAGAACCGCGAACGGAGAAGCGACCTTCAACGGATGGAACGCCGCTTAACCCAAAAAGAAGAGCAGCTGGATAAACGGCTGGAATTGGCAGAAAAAAATGAAAAGCAACTCGTTGAGCGGAAGGATGCGCTTGACGAACGTGAAAAAGTCTTGGATGGGGAGGAAGAACGGTACAAGGAAGAGCTGGAACGCATTTCCGGTTTAACGCAGGCGCAGGCAAAGGATTTAATTATCCAGAGCCTTGCAAATGAGGCAAAGAAAGACGCGCAGGTTCTTATCAATAGAATAGAAGAAGAAGCGAACCTTACCGCCGAAAAAAAAGCGCGTGATATTTTGGTTACGACTATTCAGCGGCTGACGACGGAAACAACAAGCGATATAACCGTTTCTACGGTGAGCTTGCCGAGCGACGAAATGAAAGGGCGGATTATCGGGCGCGAGGGACGCAATATACGTGCGCTCGAAACCTTGACCGGTGTCGATATTATTATTGATGATACGCCCGAGGCGGTGGTTATTTCCTGTTTCGATCCGGTACGGAAAGAAATTGCCCGTATCGCATTGGAGCGGCTTATTTTGGATGGTCGGATTCATCCTGCGCGGATTGAAGAAATCGTGCAAAAAGTTACGCGCGAGATTGCGCAGACCGTGTACGAAGAAGGGGAAAAAGTGCTCTTTGATCTCGGCATCCACGATATGGGACAGGAAATGGTGCGTGCGCTCGGCCGCCTGCATTTTAGAACGAGCTACGGTCAGAACGTATTGCAGCATTCCAAAGAGGTTGCAATTTTAGCGGGAACGCTTGCCGCGGAAATCGGCGCAAATGTGGAAATTGCAAAACGCGGCGGTTTACTGCATGATATCGGTAAGGGCGCCGAAGCGGATTCCGACAAGAACCACGCGGAAGTCGGTATGGAAATGGCACGTAAGATGAGCCTCGATCCGCGGATTGTCAATGCAGTCGGCTCGCACCATAACGATATTGAACCGTCATGCGTGGAATCCATACTGGTGCAGATTGCCGATGCAATTTCCGCCGCACGGCCGGGAGCCCGTCGCGAAACGATGGATAACTATGTTAGACGGCTGGAAAACCTTGAAGCAATTGCGGAAGGGTTCCAAGGCGTTGAAAAAGCGTATGCAATCCAAGCAGGTCGCGAGCTCAGGGTATTGGTGAACAATGAAAAGATACCCGATCAAGAAGTAAAGACCTTGGGACGCGATATAGCGAAAAAGATTGAAAACGATCTAAAGTATCCAGGGCGCATTCGAGTAACGCTTATCCGCGAAACACGCATTATCGAATACGCACGGTAACGGGAGCATTCGGTAAAGCGGCTTACCAATATCGATAACGAAACGAGCAGTAAAAAGCCGTCCTTAATAGGGCGGCTTTTTTTATGTGCGGCGTTAGGAGAAGATGCTTAATGAAATGATGGAGCCTTTTCACTTTTCAGTTTCAGTATTTTTTAAATATGTCAAATTGAAGGTAGGGTTTGATTTTTATGCATTTCTTTAATATGCTTTTTTACAAATAGGTCTCACGAATCAGCGTTGTAGCCATGTAATTGTTCCCCTGTAATTCTTTTATATATGGGCATCTTTTAAAAACTCACGGTTTTTAAAAGATGCCCTGTACGTTTAAAAAAGGGGAGGCATCGCCAAAAGTTCTCGCTTGCATTTAGCCTAGACTTGATGTATAGTTTCTAGCGTTCATGGTTATTAGCTCTCTGCAAACTGGAGCTTGTTTCGGCAGCACAGAAAGCGGTGGCGGTTATGTTTTATAGTGATCGGGTACATACTGCATTGTTTTTTTATTGAATGCATGTATGTTATGGAGGTGGTGTGTCCTCATCAGTTTTTGGAGGGTTTACGAGTGATAAAAGAGAAGTGTATTATCTACGGTATGCGTATCGCATCGATCGGAATTGCTGTTGTAATCTTTCTGCTTTCTGCACAGTCCAAATTGCCGATACCCATATCAGTGTCGTTCCGCGGGTTGGATAAGCTCTTGCATGCCTGCGCTTTCGGCTGTTTAGCTTTTACGCTTTCGTACTGGGTTTCAGTCGATACATGGCGCGCAAAACCGCTTAAATGTTTTGTTTTAGTGTGCTGTATCGCCGCCTTTTATGGTATTTCCGATGAAATACATCAAATTTTTGTTCCCGGGCGTGATGCTTCTATATATGACTGGTTTGCCGACTGCATCGGCGCGGGTTTAGCCGCCGCTTTACGGTCGGGGATGGTAAGGGATGGTAAGGCTGATTGGTAATCAGGTTTAGCGGTAAAAGGCAGGGGAAAATTTAAAGATATAACCAATGGCTACTGGGGTAATACAAAAACTGACAGCCTTTTCCGGCAGTCAATCTCACATTATCCTTGCGATGTTGTACGGTTCCTGTGCTCGCGGAACTGAAACCGATAAAAGTGATGCGGATATTGCTGTCGCCCTGTCCGAGGCTTTAGCGCTTGAGGAGCGGTTGTCCTTACAGCTGGAGCTTTCTTTGCTTTTGAAGCGGGAAATTGATCTGGTCGATATACGGAAGATAACAGGTTTGCTGCATTATAAGGTGTTTACGGAAGGCGTATGTGTAAAAAAGACAGAGCCTGAGGGAAGCGCTTTGCTGCATAGGCATACTATGGCCGCACTCTATTGGTATGAAGATTACTATCCCATCTATCAGCGTGGGCAAAGGTATATCCTTGAACATACTTTTAAACGAAATCTTGTCGGTAATATGCAATGAGCATTGATAAAAAAGTAATCGGTGAAAAACTTATATCGCTTAATCGGCGCTTGGGGCGCATAAAGCTGCATACACCGACAACTGTTGAAGCGCTGTAAAATGATTTTGACGCACAGGATATTATCAGTTTAAATATACAGCGTGCGGTACAAATTTCAGTTGATATTGCCGCTCATATTTTGACCGAACAATTGCATGAACAAACATCGACAATGGCTGAAACTTTTTTAGCGCTTTCTCGACACGGATTGCTTGATAGTCAACTCGAAAAATTGCGAAAAACCGATGACGGTACCTATCGGGATGCGTTGACTGATATCCCCGATATAACAACCCATGCGTTTGTGGTATGCGGTGTTCGGCGGTGTGGAAAAAGTATGCTGTTGCAGCAGTTTGTAAAAAAGCTCAATAAGCCGTTTTTTATCTGAATTTTGACGATTTACGGCTGCTGGAATTCTCCGTTGCCGATTATGCAATACTGGATGCCGTTATTGAGGAGTCAAAAAGCCGTCTGATTTTTTTTGATGAAATACAAGCCGCAGCGCATTGGGAGCTGTATGTGCGGCAAAAGCTGGATCAAGGTTTTCAAGCGGCTGTATGTGTATCTTGCTTCAAATGCGGCATCACTGATTTCTCCCAGTAAGCTCAAAACAGTTGCCGGAGTAAAGTCGCATACGACTATTCTTGATTATTTTTCATATTTTGAGAATGCATATTTATTGAGCTTAGTGCCAAAGTTCGCATGGTTGCAAAAAGCACAGAGCCTTGCCCCAAAAAAAGTTTATTTTACCGATATCGGATTGATACGAACAGCAGGGCTTACGGTTAGCGAAAATGCAGCCCATATTTTAGAAAATTTTGTATTTAATGAACTCCGCCGAAAGTACGGGACTTTTGACGATAAGCAAATCTACGATTATAGTGATGATACGTGCGAGTGCGATTTGGTCGTTAATCCGCTTTTTGCACCGCAATGCATTCAGGTATGCTTAGCGTTGAACCTCGATAATACTGAACGAGAATTAAACGGGCTTTTTGCAGCGATGGATTTTATTAAGATTCCGGACGGGGTTATTCTCACGAAAGATTCTTATGATCTTTTTGTAAAAGATGATAAAAAGATAACGATTATGCCTGCATGGGATTATTTTGGGTAAGGATGCGCTTAACCGAAGAAACAAAACAGATCATTATTGATTCCGTGTGCCGGTATTTTACGCAAGCTGAAAAGATAATTCTTTTCGGCTCTCGTGTTGACAATAGCAAGCGGGGCGGGGACATTGATATACTGGTGCAAACGCCTGTTTCTTCCGCCGAAGCTTTTGAGGCAAAAGTGCGGACAGCGGCTGCTTTACAGTTACAGCTTGGTGAACAGCGGATTGATATTCTTACAACCAGCGGTGTTGATGATATGCGCTTAATTGTACAAAATGCTTATCGGCAAGGTGCAGTATTATGGACAAAATAGTAAAGCTCAAATGTGTTTCTGCGCTGCAAGAATGCAAAAAGCATGTACAGCGAATTACTACCGCTCTGACATTTTTGGAACCGCTATTTCCGGTTACGGTAGATCGGCTCAATGCGTTATCTGACGAGCAAACTGCTGTGGTAGATCAATTTTTATATCGGTTTGCGAAACTGCAGGATTGCATTGGTTTACGCTTAATTCCAACGCTCTATGCGTTGCTGGAAAGTGATACAACGGCGCATCCGTTTATTGATATTCTCAATAGACTCGAGAAGCTTGGCGTTTTAGCCTCCGCTGAAGATTGGCAGTATTTCCGTTCGTTGAGAAATAATTTTGCGCATGAATACCCTGAACGACCGGAGGATATTGTGCTTGGGCTTAATGCGCTGCATGCTTCTTGGGATAGATTTATGGCGTTATATATGCAGCTTGCGGAAAAGGCTGAAGAACTGATTGGTACGGAAGATTTGAAATGTCCACTATCTCATAAATGAATTGCTCCCCCTAAAAACGTCAGTTTTAAGGGAATCTCTTAGGTTTAATGTTACATTTTGTACAAATAAATGGGAACTTCTAAAAACTTCAGGTTTTAGCAGTTTTCTTTAGATGTAACTTGCAATGTTTTAATTTAAGTCATTATATTATAAAGACTTAAATTAAAACTCGACGGGCGCCTCTAAAAATCTAACCTTGAGTTTTTAGGGGCGCCCAAATGATACTCCTTTACAGAAGTATCCTTAAAAATTTTAAATTCTTTGATATTTTTGTGCTTATATCTATAAAAACTTTTATTTCTGTTGACTTTTTGCGCTTATGACTGTAAAATTATTTTAATATCGGAATAGTTTATGGATATAAGCGTAAAAAATACGATTAGACGATTGGATTATCTGCAAGAAGTGTCGCCTTTTATTGGGAAGCCTTTTATAAAGGTATTATCGGGGGTGCGCCGCTGCGGAAAGTCCAGCATTTTATCTTTACTGCGTGATGACCTTATTGCACAAGGTGTCGATACGGCGCATATTATTTTTGTCAATTTTGAAAGTTTTGCCTTTTCTACGCTTAAAACCGCGGCGGATTTGTACCAGTATATTGTTGAACGGGTTCAGCCAAAGCCGCGTGTTTATTTGTTGTTTGATGAGATTCAAGAAGTAGCGGGCTGGGAAAAATGCATCAATTCCTGCTTGGTAGACTTTGATGCGGATATTTATATTACCGGTTCGAATGCCCGGCTTTTATCCTCGGAATTGGCGACCTATCTTGCAGGCCGCTATATTGAAATTCCGATACATACGTTGTCGTTTGCGGAGTATTTGCAGTTTCAGGCTCATTACTATCCGCAGCGAAATATGACGCAGCGGGAAGCCTTTGCCACTTACCTACGGAAAGGCGGTTTTCCTGTGATTCATACAGCAGATTACGGTGAGCAGGAAGCCTATAAAATTGTGGCGGATATTTACGCTTCGGTACTGCTCCGTGATACTATTCAGCGGTTCAATATTCGTGATATTGAGTTGTTGGAGCGGGTGGTAAAATATGCCTTTGATAATATCGGAAATAGCTTTTCTGGTAAAAATGTTGCCGATTATTTTAAAAATCAGAAGCGTAAGCTTGATGTAAATACAATATACAATTATTTGAATGCGCTTGAAGCAGCCTTTGTTTTGTATCCTACACGTCGTTATGATATAAAAGGAAAAGAGCTACTGAAAACACAAGAAAAGTTTTATTTGAGCGATGTGTCGCTTTTATATGCTCTTTTAGGATATACCGATCAAAAAATTTCCGGCATATTGGAAAATATCGTTTTTTTGGAATTAAAGCGTAGGCGGTATAACGTGTATATCGGTAAACTCGGTACAAAAGAGATTGATTTTATTGCAGAAAAACACGGCGCGAAGCTCTATATCCAAGTTGCATATAAATTGGAAAGTCAGGAAACCGTCAACCGTGAGTTTTCCCCTCTTTTGGAAATTCGCGATCAATATCCTAAGTTTGTCGTAACAATGGATGAGTTTTGGCAGGAGAATGTAGGGGGAGTGCGGCATTTTTACATTGCCGATTTTTTATTGAGCAAGGAATATTGATGGAAAAAAATTATTTTGTACATGAATCAAGCTATGGTTAAGTTTGTATATAATTCTGCTTGTTCTCCATGCGTGGCAAAAGATGTTGCAATGCCTATTGCAGAAGAAGTCTTTTATACTATATTACGCTATGTTAGTGCACATACGGTGTCGGTGTTAGTAAGGTACCATGCTCCAGATCAATTATGGCTGGCTGCTAACTTTTCTCTGGTGGCGAAGCCTCAATAAAAGGTGACTTAGATAGAACTAAAGCTGATAAAGCAAAGCGCATTGATCGGATAGTTAATTGAAAGTGACCAACGGATACAAATATGCATTAATCAGCGTAGGCAACGTTGCAACGGAATTATATAGTGATACAGAATGTCTCTTTGTGTTGGTTCAAGTTATATATTATGGATGTCATAAAATCATGAAATATCTTAGATTTTATGCTGAGGAGAAATGAGATGATTCGACCTCAATTTTTATACGATTTATTAAAAGCAAATGGTACTGAGTTTTTTACCGGTGTACCCGATTCTCTTTTAAAAAGTTTTTGTGCTTACTTAACAGATGCGGTAGATAGTCAACATCATATTATCACCGCTAATGAAGGGTGTGCTGTTGGATTAGCATCTGGGTATTATTTTGCGACAGATACTATTCCTCTTGTCTATATGCAAAATTCAGGATTGGGCAATACGGTTAATCCTGTTCTCTCTCTTGCAGACCCTGATGTCTATTCGGTACCGTTACTGCTAGTGATAGGTTGGCGCGGGGAACCTGGTGGCGAACACGATGAACCGCAGCATATGAAACAAGGCAAAGTAACTTGTGTATTGCTTGATGCAATGGATATTCCTTACGCAGTTTTAGAAGCTGATGAAGAAAAAGCTGCAATCCAAGTTACTAATGCGTATAAAGTTATAAAAGAAAGAAGTGCCCCGTTTGCTCTGGTGGTGCGCAAAGGTTCCTTTGCACCATATAGCCTTCGGATCAATGAGTCGGTTGTTGGCGAAATGACTAGAGAACAGGCTATAGAACAGATAATAGCTCATACACCGTCAAATGCAGTTTTTGTTTCGACTACAGGGATGGCATCTCGAGAATTGTATGAATTGCGGGAAAAGTATGGTCAAAGTCACGATAGAGATTTTTTAACGGTCGGTTCAATGGGGCATGCATCTCAAATTGCCTTGGGCATTGCGTTGTGTAAGCAGGATAAAACGGTTGTTTGTATTGATGGTGATGGGGCTGCTCTTATGCATCTCGGGGGAATCAGTACAATCGGTACTCAAAAACCGAAAAATATGGTACATATTGTTTTGAATAACGGTGCTCACGATTCGGTAGGCGGGCAGCCAACAGTAGGACGAAAAATAAACTTATGTGCTATTGCCGAAGCATGCGGCTATGGGCAAGTTGTAAGAGTTGAAACCCAGGTTGAGTTGATCAATGCGTTGGCTGTTGCTAAAACAGCTGCGGTACCAATTTTTATTGAAATTCTTGTATCAAAAGGCTCTCGTCCTGATTTGGGAAGGCCAAACTCTTCGCCTATTGAAAACAAAGCAGCTTTTATGGCATCTTTGAAAGATTATCAGTAATGCAAAAAATTATTACTTGTTTCAGTGATTTTTGTTGTGTTAAATTTTAATATGATTATGAATACTCCCAGAATAATACAGTTGCCTAAAATTATGGATGCTAGAGGTAATCTGTC
>CAUVHB010000022.1:0-10305 GCA_963551335.1 uncultured Treponema sp. | reverse complement strand
AAGAACTATCTACAACTATTATATCATACCTTGCGGAAAAAACCTAGTGCATTATGCATCTTTTTGCTATAATGACTGCTATGGTAGATTTGCATACTCATTCCACCGCATCCGATGGAACTTTTTCACCAGCGGAATTGGCAGCGGAAGCCCATAAAGCAGGTCTTTCGCTGTTTGCCCTTACCGACCACGACACTGTAGCAGGAGTTGAGGAAGCTGAACAGGCGGGGAGGGCGCTTGACATCCGTGTTTTACCGGGAATAGAAATCAGCGTTGAATGGCAACCGGGGGAACTGCATCTACTCGGGCTTGGAATCGATATCAAAAATAAAACCCTGTGCGCTCTTATGCAGTATGCACAAGAAAAACGACTAGAACGAAACCGTAAAATAATAGAAAGATTCAATGAGGCGGGGATTGTAATCGATGAAGAAAAGCTCGCCCAACTTGCCGGAGGGGCGGTAATCGGACGACCTCATTTTGCAAAGTATCTTGTACAGGAAAAAAAAGCAAAATCCATTCAAGATGCTTTCCTTAAATACCTAGCGAAAGGACGACCGTTTTATATTGAAAAGGAATGTTTACCGCTTGCGGAAGCGATAAAAGCTATTAAAGCCGCTCGTGGAGTTCCCGTTTTGGCGCACCCGATGTCGCTCTATCTTTCGTGGGGAAAACTACCCGAAACGATTGCTCAATTCAAAGAGCAAGGCTTAGTAGGTCTTGAAGCATGGCATTCGGGAGCACGTTATGGGGAATGTGTGCGGCTGCAAGCATTGGCGGAAGAACTCGGATTGATTGTTACCGCAGGGAGCGACTTCCACGGTAAGAACCGTAAAGATGTGTATTTAGGCAGAACCGCCGCCAATCTCCCGATTGAAGACCGTTTTTTTACCGATAACCTGCTCCCCGCGCTCGCGGCGGTAAATGCCGATTATCGGTAACAGCATCCGTTATAAAAACGCCCTCTAAGATGATGCGTTTTAGAGGGCGTTCACACAAGAACTTCTTGCTTTCAACATCAGCTAACAGCCGAAACTGTTCAGCAATCTTTTAGAAAACAGTTTGCTCCGTGATGGGCGTTTGTAAGGCTTTTAAGGCTTTTTCGACAAGCGCACGGCGTAATTCTTTTTCATCCTTTGCGTTCATCGTGGGGTTTCCGAGTGGGTGAGGAATTGCTACCGCTGGTACAATTCTATTTGCTCCTACTGTTTTTGAAATCGGGACTACGGTCGCAATATGCACAACCGGTAAAACTTTTTCAATTTCTTTGACCATCGTTGCACCGCAACGAGTACAGGTGCCTCACGTAGAGGTAAGAATGACCGCCTGCACTCCGGCGTTGACAAGCTTTCCGGCAATTTCGGAAGCAAAACGCTTTGCATTTGCAACGCTGGTGCCGTTACCGACCGTCGTGTAGTAGAAGTCGTACAGTTTTCCGATTTTATGCTCGCGTTCCATGTCGCGCAGTACATCAACTGGCAATACACGGTTCGGATTAGCGTTACAATAGGTAGGATCGTAGCCGCCGTGCGCCGTTTCGCTGTTTTCGGATGTCAGCTCTGCAAGACCTGCAATAGAATATTCGCCATAGTGAGAAGCAGAAGAGGCTTCAATATGATCGGGGTTCCCCTTCGGAACAACACCGCCTGAAGTAACTAATGCGATAACCGCCTTAGAAATATCGGTAATAGGAGCATGTGGCGGTACACGGTCAAACACCGGCATCGGATACTCGGTAACGAATGCTTCGCCTTTCAGCTTCTGCACAAGCATATCGACGGCGCGTTTGGCACCGCGCTCTTTTGCGAAGTAATTCTGGCGAATACCGCGCGGCAGTAAGCCATCGGCTGCGAGGTCAATTGCACCGCCATTTAATATTTTCTTTGCAACTGCTGCAATCGCCGGCACCGCTTTTCGCATATCGGCAGCAGAGTTTTTCGTTTTAACGGTGTACATAAAGGCTTTAAACACATCGTAGCCGGGGTTTTCTTCGTACAGACCGGAGACAGCAGGGATACCAAGCGCAGCTGCCGCTTTTGCAGCGCCGCCGCATGCCATACCGTAACGCCCTGCGTTAAAACCGGGACCGGCAATCAGCAAGTCAGCTTCGTTTTTCTTTAAAACATCTTGAATAAATGCCATACACTCGTCGGTGTGATCGTTAAAATAGTTATCACCGCAGACAATCGTCTTAACGATTTTACCACCGTCGCCGAGCGCTGCCTGAATCCCCATCCCGGGACCGGCATTTCCATCGATTACCTCAATTTTGTAATCGGCAACATCTTCTCCGCCTTTTCCGGCAAAGAATTGATTGATATAATGGACAATCTTTTTCATTGTTTACCTCTTATAATCCGCATGCGGATAAATTCCAGAAGCCCAGTTCGTTAGTTGCGCCGGTAATGACCTGTAATTCCGCTTCGATACTTCCGTCTTCGTGTAAGCTACCATCCCATGCGCCCGCAATAACATTGGCCTGCTGGGGATCTCCAATCACTAAGTCCATCTTAGGCAGTTTGATAACCTGATTGGCGTTTCCATTTGAAACTACTGCATCTGCAGAAGGATGAGCATCCGCAAGCGACTGGCTCGCGCCGTCCTGTCCCGCATATTCGTCGGTCAGCAATACGGTTTTAATACCCTTTGCAGCAATCTTGCGGCAGTTCATCATCAAGTCGGCGTCGGGGTTACCGAAGCCTTCCTCAGAGATAATCACCGCATCGAGTCCAAGCTGTTCCGCAAGCCGTGCAGTCAGAGAAGATGAGCGCTCTTTATCGGCAAGCGTTACGTTTTCGTTAGTAATGATAACGCCGATAAAGTTATAGTCCTTTCCGTGCCGCTTATACAGTTCGTGGATAACGGGGCTGTTCTGGTGCACATACGTTGGGTTTTTGTCGCAGGCAGAAACACAGTTACCGCTCACCACCGCGCCGTCCATTGCTTCTGTGGGATACATAATCGTCGGAACAATCTGTTTAACATCAACACCGTAGTAATAGGTGTCATGCAGCAGCCCCTGACTTTGAAGCGCATACACATAGCCAACTTTCGGTAAGTTGGGATACTGCTTTGCCTGTTCAATCGGGTTCAAGGTTTCGTAGACTTCTGTTTCTGCTGGAGCAACGGACTTTGCCGCAGCGCCTAAATAGCGGGCAGTTTTAAGCCCCATCAAGCGCAGAGATTTTTCTTTTACTGCACGAGTTGTATCATCTTTTACGGTACCCTTTACGACAAGGTTAACCGTGCGGGAAAACGGCGTGTATTCGGCGCCGGGGCCGCTCATATCGATAATTCCTTCTTGGAATCCGACAACGGTACCAGTTGTTACAACCGCAGCGCCGCGAAGCACGGCAGTTTTACCGGAACCAACAGTGTCTTCCTCACCAGTAAAGAATCCCGGAAAGCATACGCCGCTACCTTCGATCTTACAACGCGGCTCAATGACATCTTTAACGGAAATAATACGGGTTTTATCGCCCGGTTTGGTGATTGTCAATGAAACATCGGTGATAAGCGGATCTTCTTTAATAAGAGAGATAAGCTCATCTTTATTGATTTCAAGACAAGTTCCTTTGATAGCAGTTTTATCAGCAAACCGCATCTCATGAATGGGAATAATTCCCAGTTCAAGCTTCATATCGACCTCCTATACTTTTTTTGAAAGGGGCAGACTATCCCCTAAGTATACAGTAATATTTTATTCTAATTAATCTAAGCTGTCAATTTAGTCCGTCTGGCTCAGTTTTTAGAAATTTTTCCAGTTCCGTACTTTTTTCTTTTATAGTCGCTGATGGGCGGACGAATCATACGGACAATAGAGGTGGAAAGGATAATACCAACTGCGATAGCAACTGCCATAAAACACGAATGTACCCCTTCGGAAATACCTTTATCCAGATTACCCCGCACAAAGAAGAGCATCGACCGGTAAACTCGGAAGCCGGGTACTAAAGGGATAATACCGATAACAATAAAAGAGGTTGCAGGAGTTTTTTGAATGACGGCAAAAAGTTCTGCGAGGAGACCCACCACGAGAGCGGACAGTAAATTTGCAAAAATATAGCTGACTTGCGGAATATCAAGGCTCAATAAGATTACCCAGCCGATTGCGCCGTTAACTGCAGCGAGCAATAATGTCCGCTTCTGAACGTTAAAAAGAACGCCAAAACCGAGACAGCTGATAAAGGCAAGAACAGCATGGACATAAAGCGGCATCAAAGCCCTCCTAAAATTGAGTAGAGCATTAAAATACTACCGGCGCCAAACGCAATAGCAATAGCGACAAGGATCGCCTCTCCGATACGTGCAATTCCGGAGAGCAAATCGCCGGAAATAAAATCTCTAATTCCTGCAGTAAATGCAACCCCGGGGACAAGGGCGAGCGCCGCACCTACGATGATATTATCAAGATTGTCAACCAATTTAATTTCAAAGGAAATGATGGAAATAATTCCCACAAACATACTTGCAACAAAATTACCGGTAAAAACAGTACGGGAACGCGCCATAATCTTATCACTGATAAAAACGGCAATATACGAAGCAAAAAACGCCGCGACAAAATCTCCGAACTTTCCGCCTACTAAGACCGCAAAAATGCCGCATCCGATACCGGTCGCAAATAATAGGAATCGATACGGATATTCTTTGTATTCATCTATCTTATGCAGACAATCCAATGCTTCGGAGATATCAATCTGCCCTGCTACGAACTTTCGAGAAAAGTCATTGACCAATGTAATTTTGGCAATATTATTACTGCGTTTTTTGATATTTTTTGTATAAAGCACATTTTCTCCCTCGCCTTTTGCGATAAAGAGAATGGTTGGCGTAACAAAGGGAGTAACGTCGCATACCCCTCCCGCTTCGCATATCCGCATAATAGTTTCTTCGGCTCGGTACATTTCCGCCCCGTTTCGTATGAGCAGTTCTCCGGCGTAGAGTGCTATTTGCATTACTAAAGCATGACGAGCAATAGTATTGTCCTTTTCCCTACCTATAATATCCGACTGGGTATCCATAATAACTGTTGATTGTAATTCTTTTTAGCTATTATGGCAATAAGTTTAGTCATGGTAAACGCATCAGGTATTTTTTGATATTCCCGCAGAATATTTGCAACTGGTCAAGCAGAATTTCGCCGCGCTGCGTCTCAAATGCTTGCCCAATCTCAAATATTCTGCGATTTTAATCTACTCTACCTGATGCGTTTACTCTCCGCACGAATAAACTGCGTAAAATTTTGGGCAAAATTTTACGCAAAAGTATTTATTTCAATATAACCCACGTTGACCCCGTCCCTCCGTCACGACCTTTGGGATGACCTGTTTCGCCGGCATGGGCATGTGTTTCCAAAAATTTTTGGACAAATCGCGACAGCACCGGACCATTTTGGGAATGATTCCCTTTCCCGTGAATGATGAGTATTTTTTGATATTCCCTCCGAACGGCGTCATCAAAAAAAGTAACGAGCGCACCGTAGGCTTCTTCCAGCGTCATACCATGCAGATCGATTTCAGCCTGCGGACGCATTGCCCGTAAGCGCCGTTTTTCAGCCTGATTATCAAGCGGTGCAGGGTCTTGACTATCTTGAGCATCTTTATCGTAGACGCCATAGCGGCGCACCCAATAATCCATCGGATTTATCTTTTGATTATTTTCAGCGTTATATGCGGCTGCCGTAGGATTTTTTGCATCTTTGCGCATCCTTTTTCTTCCGTACGGACGCTGTATTCTTGCTTCCCATTGATTTAAGATTTCTTCAAAAGTCATCATTTCTCCCACAGGAGTAAATATAATTGAACTGCTAAACAAAACAATACAGAAAATGTTTCATTGTTTTTATGAATTTAATATTGCTGTTAGCGGTTTCTCATTCTTGCAAGATAGATTCTTCCGCCTTTTAGACCGAATGTTGTATACAAAAAAGCGTTCATCTGAGCCGCTGCCCGTATAAAGGCTTTTGACTTGGTCTTTCGGATGTATCTGCACAACGCGGGTTCCGCCACAATCATCGTTCTAAACCATGCAATCCGATTGTAGTATTCTTGAATGAACTCGCTATCCTGCTGGAGAAGATAAGCCATAAATTCGTTTTGCATTAAATACTCATCATCAGTGTTATATTGGAGCGATTGATACACTTCAAAATAACGGCGCAAAAAGAGCACGGCGCGAGGGTCTGTCTGCTGGAAAGCCTCTGTTACCGTATTGCGGAATCTTTCTTCCATAAAATAAATACCGTGCAGGCATTCGTGGGTCATAAAGCGATAACGAAGGTAAGCCGGAGATTGGCGGCTTATGGATACGATTGCGCCAGTCCCTGCCTTAATGCCGGTGTTCGTGTGGACAATAAGACCATTATGGAAGAGTATTTTCCGTAAATACAGTTCCGATTTGTTCAGCGAAAAATGTTCGGCTTCGGCCTTTTGGAAGAACGCCGCAAGCGTTTCAGCCCGATAATCGTGCGCATTAAACCCGTGAAGAGACGTGAGCATATTATCAGGGAGTAATTTTCCAGCAAAGCCTTTTTTCTCTGCAAAAAAAGATAGCCGTTTAAAATAGGCATCCTGTACGGAATAGTCTGCAAAATCAAAAATCAATACAGAAGGGAACTGCTCCCATGCAAAAAGCTCGTAGGACGGTTGTCGCCATTGTGTTTGCGGCCAATCCAGAATGACCCCCGGATCGGCAGTAATGGGGCTCATGAGGGACGGAGTGGCATATTCGATCGTAACGCCGCAAACCATAGTTGCCATATCTAACGGCTCATCCCTATCCTGAGGCATATCCGTAGCGGTAAGCAGCTCTGGCTCGACTTCCTCATCGCTTAAAAGCTCTGAATCGCTTTCCCCGTCTGTGTCGGCTCTCAGTTCCAGAGTGGATTGCCCATTGGCATCAGCTTGCTGCGACGGAGTGGATTGTCCGCCTGCATCGGTTAGCGCCCCTGCATGAGTCTGTTTAATAGAAAAAAATACGTCGGGAAAGAGGCAGCCGTCAAGTGTAAGCCGGTACAGTTCTGGCGCACGGTATACAGATATTCGTTTGGTGCCGCATTGAAACGAAAACTGCGGCTGTGTTTGTTCTTCCGTCAAATTAACCGGCAAAGTTTTGTCAAAATGAATAACGATCGTGTCTCTGCCGCCCTTTCCGGTATACTTTTGTATAACCGCCGACGGCTTCGGGAATTCTTTATGCAAAAGTACGTTGGATTCCGCCCATAATTCTGACGGGATAACATCCCCGTCGGCGGTTGTGCCGTACCATAGCGCCGCTCCGTCCTTGAGCCAGCCATACCGAACAGGAACAATAGCGGCCCTTTTCAGTTTTAGAGCAGTACGAGCCGAAACCATAAAGCCGCGGATATGCTCCGCCTGTACCGTTGCGCCTGCAAAGCCGATGCTGACGGTAAAAGCGCGGCGGGGCAGTGTCTGCGCTGTAATGGGGCGCTGCGGATGGGTGATGTGTTTCAACGTACCGGAAACGGAAAAATCATTCGCGTAGAGCAACCCCACGGTCAATTCGGCAGCATCAGTTTGAATAGCGTCTGTGTTTATAGATTCTGCACCGCTCGATTTGCCGGTAAGCTCTAACGGTTCAAATTCCAGCTCAAGCGCATATAATCCTGAATCAGTTAAGCCGCGTATCGCAGGGCTTTTTTCAAACGCGAAGTACATGGCGTCGGATTCCTTAGGATTGCGTATGGAACCTTTCTGAGCGTTTTTATTTAAAGCTTTGAGCGGCGCAGACCTACTCTGCATATCGGACAGATGCGCAGGCAATAGATACACTGCAATCTCTTCCGTATCAGTTGGCAGTGCAAGCGATACCGACGATACAATATCGCTGCATGAGGTACTCAGCAAAGAGGCGAACACCAAAACAAGGACGCCCCGCAGCATGCTATGCATACGTTTATTATTTTATGGCTGCTTTTAAAGCGTCAACTTTATCAGTGTTTTCCCAGCTGAATTCAGGGCGTCCGAAGTGACCGTACGCGGCGGTCGCTTGATAGATGGGCTTGCATAAATCCAAGGTTTTGATAATGCCGGCAGGGCTGAGGTCAAAGACCTGCTGAACGGCTTTTTCGATTGCCCCTTCCGAAACCTTTGCAGTACCGAAGGAATCTACCCGAATAGATACCGGAAACGGTACTCCGATAGCGTAGGCAAGCTGCAATTCACACCGTTCGGCGAGCCCTGCCGCAACGATATTCTTTGCTACATAGCGCGCCATATATGCTGCAGAACGGTCTACCTTGGTTGGGTCTTTACCGGAAAAGGCGCCGCCGCCGTGCCGCCCCATGCCGCCATAGGTATCCACGATAATCTTCCGGCCGGTTAAACCGGTGTCGCCGAAGGGCCCGCCGATAACAAAGCGTCCAGTGGGGTTAATAAAGAATTTCGTTTTTGCATCCAGTAAACCGGTCGGTCCCAGAACAGGTTTAATGATCTTTTCGATAATTGCTTCTTTTAACGTATTATAGGAAATTTCGGGGCTATGCTGATGCGAAATAACCACCGTATCGATATGCACGGGCTGATCCCCTTCGTATGCTACCGTTACTTGGCTCTTTGCATCGGGGCGCAGCCAATCGATTTCTTTTGACTTACGCAACTGCGAAGCCTTCCGCAAAAGCTTATGTGCATACATGATGGGAGCAGGCATCAATTCTGGCGTTTCCCGACACGCATAGCCGAACATCATTCCCTGATCTCCTGCGCCCATTTGGTTGTGATACTCGCTTAATCCTTCGCCATTTACCCCCTGTGCAATATCGGGGGATTGAGCATGAATCATACTTAAAACAGCCATGGAATTACAGTCAAGCCCGAATGCGGAATCGGTATAGCCGATTTCCCGTGCAATCGTGCGGGCTGTCTGTTGTATATCAACAAAAGTATTGGTGGTAATCTCACCGCCGATTAGAATGAGAGCCGTTGAGGCAAAGGTTTCGCACGCGACATGACTTTTAGGGTCATCACGCAAACACGCATCCAGCACTGCATCCGAAATTTGATCGCATAGCTTATCGGGATGTCCCTCTCCGACCGATTCCGAGGTAAACAATTTATGTTCGTTCATTATTACTCCTATAATAAAGCGGTATGAAGTAGGAGCTATCATACCGTTATCAGCTGCAATGTACAAGCTCCCTATTGATAGGATGATTGTGATAGAATGATAAAGAAAACTATGGGAATACGGTTCATTGAGCAAATCAAATGAAAGAGGAAGAAAAAACCGGGAACACTACGGCACAAGAAGAATTAATCTACCGCTGCTTCCTTCCGGATCTGACGGGGTTTGAAAAACTTTCTTTGCATAGGTCCCGGTACGGAGAGAGAGGGATTCGAACCCTCGGTACCCTTCCGGGCACACACGACTTCCAATCGTGTACCTTCGACCACTCGGACATCTCTCCAAAGCGTTGAAAGCACCTAAAAGTATCAACATTTTCAAGGTGTTTCGTAAAGTGCATAAAGAAAGAAAATGCTTGAACGCGCAGCTCCGTTAAAAACGGAGAGAGGGGGATTCGAACCCCCGGTACCTTGCGGTACAACGGTTTTCGAGACCGCCCGATTCGACCGCTCTCGCATCTCTCCAGTAGCATGAGACTAGGCGGGCTCGAACCGCCGACCTTCAGATCCGCAATCTGACGCTCTGATCCAACTGAGCTATAATCTCAAAAACAAAAATAACCGATGAGACTAGGCGGGCTCGAACCGCCGACCTTCAGATCCGCAATCTGACGCTCTGATCCAACTGAGCTATAATCTCAAATATTCCCGATACACTTTGCTCATTACCGCATCTCTACCGTTTAATGTGCAACAATATCCGGTTTTATCTTACGGAGCAGGGGGGATTCGAACCCCCGGTACCCGGATGGGTACAACTCCTTAGCAGGGAGCCCGATTCGGCCACTCTCGCACCGCTCCAAAGTTATTTCCTGTCTAAGTTATCGGTTTTATATATGCACGTATAAAGGAACGTACCGCCTATTTTACGGAGCAGGGGGGATTCGAACCCCCGGTACCTCGCAGCACAACGGTTTTCAAGACCGCCGCCTTAAACCACTCGGCCACCGCTCCATAAGTGTTCTGTATATTAGCCTAGAATAACGGCGAATGTCAAGACTACAACGCAATAGCTTCAATTTTTCTCTTACGCTCGCACGTAAAACTTACAAAATTTTTTATTTTTTGCAAAAACCGCGGAAATTTCAAGCCATTTTTGAATGAATGCTCTATATAGTAAGTACAACACCAAAAGGGACCGACACCGCGGCGAGCGGCAATT
>CAUVHB010000021.1:0-10416 GCA_963551335.1 uncultured Treponema sp. | reverse complement strand
TTTACAAGGACTTGCGAACCTCTTTATCAAACACAATGCACCATATACCCCGTCTTTTTTTCCTCTCGGCACAGCGAGCAAGGTATATACCGGTATTTTAATTGATGCTCGCGGACAACTCCCCGTACATGGCGAGTATTCAGCTGAACAGCTCAATCCGTGTCTATTTCCGAAAATCTGGAATAAAAACATGAATTTGATTTACGAAAAGAACATCGTAGACCCCGCGCAGGCAAAAAAGCGGGGCATTGTTTTATATACCGGAACCCTTGATGAAAGCAACTATCGGGACAGAATCGGTACTGAGCCATTAAGAATTATTGCGCGCGGCGTGTTCGGCGATAACCGCACCGACCCGATTATCAGCAACGAAGATGCGGAACGTATCCTTGCAAAAAAGGAAAATATCGAACTGCTCCGTCAAGGAAAGATTGTTATTGTATGTGATAAAGACACCTTGCAGGTTTCTCCGGCATATCCGCTCGTAGATGAACAGTTCTACTTTATGTACCGCGATATAGAAAAATTCTTCTTAGACCGCGAACCGGAAAGCGTTGTTGTCAAAGCGCCAAAAAATATTATCAAAATTACTATGTACGATATCCGGTTCGTAGCTGACTCACCCGAAATCCTCCCCGACGAAACAGGACGCCTTGACGTAATCGCCGAAGCGCTGAAAAAAGTCGGTCCCAATACGCACTTCTTAATCGAAGGACATACTGCTGATCTCAACCGACCTGAGTCTGAAAAAATACTTTCATTGCAACGAGCTGATAAGATTGCAGAAGAACTTGCAAAACGAGGTATTGAAGCAAGTAGAATGCAAACTGCCGGTTATGGAGCAACCCGCCCGATTGCTCCCAGCGATACGGCAGAAAATAAGGCAAAAAATCGCCGAGTCGAAATTACGATTCTACGTGACTAGCAAAAGGGAACCCCTTAAAACTTTGAATTTTTAGAGGTTCCCAGTTGTTAAAAGATACCAACAGGAGTTTATATATGAAGCTAAAAAATATCGCATATTTATGTTGCATGATTATGGCGTTCAGTCTTTTTTCGTGTATGACCGTCCCTAAGGAATCAGAAATACCGGAAGATGCAAACGCAGCGGATTTAACGCAAAAAGCGCAAGAAGCCTTCGATGCGGGTAACTACCGCGCTGCACGTGTCTATTATGAGACCATACTGAAGCGTTTTGCCGACGATGAGAGCGCCTGTATCGCCGCTCAATATGAAATTGCACACCTGCATATCAAACGGCGCCAATGGAAAGATGCGTATACCATACTCGAAAAGATTATCGCGCAATACGAAGGACCGATGGCTATGCACTTACCGCCCGATTACTATAAACTTGCAAAAATTGATTATGACCGCGCTGCGGAAAAACTCGGCATTAAAGCCAAGCAGTAGCGTATCCGGTTTTTGCTCTGTGTTACTGTGTTATCATGGTATTAAACGGAATAGACCGAGTAGGTGATTTCGACTCTCTCTTTAAGGGAAAAAAGCTCGGCGTTATTACCTCGCTGTCCGGTCTTTCTAAAGATTTTATCCCGTCGTGGAAGATACTTGCCGAACGGTATGCGGTACGCGCCCTCTTCGCACCGGAGCACGGGCTTTACAGCTGTGAAGACGCCGGCGCAGTGTGGGGAGGAGAAACTGCATCGGTTTCCGGTATTCCGCTCTACAGCCTTTACCGCGAGGACGGGCAAGATTTTAAGCCTGCCATGCTTACCGATATCGACACCTTAGTCTACGACATTCAAGATGCCGGCGTCCGGTTTTATACCTACATTTCTACACTGATACTCGCAATGCGGGCAGCGTCGGTACATGGTAAGGATTTTATCGTACTTGATCGACCTAACCCGCTCGGCGGCATTAAAACGGAAGGTAATATCGTAAAAAAAGACTTCGAAAGTTTTGTCGGTATGTACCCGCTTTGCATTCGCTACGGCTTAACCGCCGCCGAACTTGCACGCATGGTACACACAGAGGAACAGCTGCGCTGCCCGCTGCATATTGTACCGATGGAACACTGGCGCCGCGATATGCTCTTTATCGAAACCGGTCGTGTGTGGATACCGCCCTCCCCCAACCTGCCGCACTTTGAAAACACACTCGCCTATCCGGGTACCGCGCTGTTTGAGGGTACTGATGTATCTGAGGGCAGAGGTACGGCAAATCCGTTTACCCTTATCGGAGCTCCGTACATCGATGGGGAAAAACTTGCCGATACGATGAATGCGGCAGGGCTGCGCGGTGTGCATTTTTTACCCGTCCGTTTTACTCCTTCCACCTCCAAATATGCTAGGATACCATGCCGCGGCGTACAGCTTTTTATTACCGACTGCCGAACTTTCGAGCCGGTTAAAACTGGTATAACGCTTTTGTTTGCACTAAAAACCGCCTACGCCGATGATTTCCGGTTTTTGCCCTATTCGAGAGCAACCGGCACGGACGGAAACTTTTCGGCATCGATAGATCGGCTCGCCGGAGACAGCCTATTGCGGACAGCCGCTTCCGCAGCCGAAGTGTGCCGCCTATTTGAAAAAGAAGCGGAATCTTTTTATCGGCGTATCAGATCATTTTTTATCTACTCGTAGGAATAGGAGCGGCTATGAACAGCACAAGGTTAACTGAATATATCGGACAGATGTTTGTATGCGGTTTCCCGGGAACGGAAATGCCGGAAGACTTTATCGCATTGGTAAAAAAATACAAGGTCGGTAATGTCATCCTCTTTAAGCATAACATTACCAGCCTCGCGCAGCTCAAGACGCTCTGCGCAGATATACAAGCCTTGGTTACTGCTGAAACTGGACACCCTGCCTTTATCACAATTGACCAAGAAGGCGGCGCTGTTTCACGGCTTGCTGAAGACTACTATAACGTACCGGGCGCAATGGCGCTGGCGGCAACCGGCGATGAAATGAATGCCTACACCGCCGGTAAAATCACAGGAGAAATTCTCCATGCCCACGGCGTCAACTTCGACTTAGCGCCCGTGCTGGATGTCAATTCTAATCCGCATAATCCGGTTATCGGGGTACGCAGCTACGGAGATGATCCTGCGCTTGTCGGCCGCTACGGGCTTCAGATGGTACGGGGACTCACCGCAGGAGGAGTGCTCAGCGCCGCAAAGCATTTTCCCGGGCACGGCGACACATCAGTCGATTCGCACCTCACGTTACCGACCGTCCGTAAACCAAGAGCGGAACTGGAACAAATGGAAATGGCGCCCTTTGCGCACGTCATTAAAACGGGACAGCTTCCCGCGGTTACCATCTCGCATATTCTCTTTCCCGCCATCGATGAACAATTCCCTGCAACCATCTCAAAAAAGATCGTAACCGGTGTATTAAAAGAAGCGCTCGGATTTAACGGGTTAGTTATCAGCGACTGCATGGAGATGAAGGCAATGCAAACGTACTTTGGTACCGCGGAAAGCGCTGCGGCGGCAATCAATGCAGGTATCGAACTTATTTTTATCTCCCACACCATACCGACCGCCTGCGCCGCCATCGAAACGGTAACGCGCGCCTGTGCGGAACAGCGGATTTCTTTTGCAACCATCGAACAGGCAGCCGAAAAGATTATCAGCTTAAAAAAGCAATTCAAGCCCGCACAGCCGCTGCCAGAAAAAACGATGGAAGAATATCGAAAAACTATTGCGCGTCTCCGGCGCAAAACGCTGACGGGCTATCATCTCCCCGAAAGCGGATTTCCCAACCTCGGCAGCAACCCGTTTTTTGCCGGTCCGCAGCCGTTCATTGTTACCAATGTGTCGAACGACGTCGATAATTCAATCAGCTTTGCACAATCCATGCAAACTGCATTTGGCGGCACGGGTATCGATACCTCGATCGACCCTGACGAAGCGGAAATCGCGCGAATCGTTGCGCAGGCGGAATCGGCGACCGGTATCGCCGCAGCGAGCTATAACGGACACGTAAAACAGGGGCAGCTCAAATTGATCCAAGCCCTTGCCCGCCTGCATAAACCGATGATCGCGGTTGCACTGCGCAATCCCTACGACCTCGGCTGCCTGCCCGATACCGTCTGCGGCCTCGCTGCCTATGAATACAGCAACGCAGCGCTATCCTGTATAATTGAGATGCTCAAAACGAATGCTAAACCAGAAGGGCATTTCAGCGTTGCTATCCCTAAGATAATCCTGAAATATCTTTAATGCTTTATATTGACAGATTGTATTTATATAATTTAAAATATAACAGGATGATCAAGAATGCCGGAAGACAAAGGAAAAGATTTAAAAGGCGAGTTAATCATAGACGGGCGTTTTGAATGGCGGTCAAAAAAAGATGCTGCAAATGTAATAAATCACGGTTATTCCTTCAAGGAAATTGAGCCTGTTTTTAATGACCCGTTTTTCTTTGAAATGTATGATCGAAAACATTCTACAGACACACAGACAAGATATTTCGGACTTGGAAATTTAGCTGATAAATTTCTTGTTTTACAGGTAAGTTTTACCGATGAGGAACGTATTCACTTGATTACAGCTCGCGATGCTACACCAAAAGAACGGGAGATGTATTATGAGCACATTAGAAGACTTTATCGCTAAATGTGAGGCGAATGGGAAATCTTATGATGAAATTAATTTGAAAGACGCACCCGAACTGACAGAAGAAGATTTTGCAACGGGGTATTTTAAGTATTGGAAGCCGCCTCAGAAAGTGATTACAATGCGTATAGACCTTGATAATTTAGATTGGCTGCAAAGCGTAGGCAAAAAAAATTATCAAGCTCGTCTCAATAATGCATTGCGTTGGGCTCGTCTGAATAATTGTCCTGTAGCGCAGCTTTGAATGAAGCGTTCGTTTCCATCTGATGAGAGAAAGGAAAAACTATGGCTGATATGCTGGTGAACTTGCTCCAGCTGCCTCCGGCAGAAGAGCTTTATACGGAATTGCAGCGGAAATACGATGTGCATATCCGGCGCGCGATGGCACCCGATAAGTTCCGAATTGTTGAATGGGTAAAAGAACATTCCACTTTAAGCGCCGCAGGCGAATGCGATACCTGCTTTTCCCGCATACCAGTGAGCTGCTTTATCGCTACCCGCGGGCAGAACATACTCGGTTATGCGTGCTATAATGCAACCGCGCCCGACTTTTTTGGTCCTACAAAGGTATTGGAAGATGAACAGGGGAAAGGCATCGGCAAAGCGCTGCTGCTCGCATCGCTCCATGCCCTACACAACGAAGGGTATGCCTATGCCATTATCGGAGGAGTCGGTCCCGAAGCCTTTTATCAAAAAACCGTCGGCGCCGTTTTAATTGACGGCTCTACGCCCGGCGTCTACAAAGACTTTCTGCCCAAACTCTAGGGCATGGAGCGTATGTTTCCTATCCAAAGGTTAGCGATGGAAGCTGCGCCGAAGGCGTTCCGGAACGAAAGGATATAACATTTATTTTTCTGCGTAAATGAGGCTGCTTTGGATATAGGTTTTTATTGCCAAGCCGTGTCCCCATTTCTTTGCGTATTCGTCTGAAACGTCTTTTGAACGTATGATTATGTTGATAAAGCCGATTTTTTCAAAGCTGTCTTTTATCTGCTCCGCAGACCAAGCTCCCCCCACTCACGTTTTTACCATATCGGGATCAGAGGTCCATTCGTGTGGCAAAGCAGCCTTTAAAGTGATGTCGGAAATCGCGACTCTTCCGCCTTTGCGAAGACAGCGGTAAAGCTCTGAATACACTCCATATTTATCCGTTGACAAATTTATCACGCAATTACTCATGATGAGATCGAGGGAACTATCGGAAAGCGGAATATGTTCAATTTCGCCAAGTATAAATTCGCAATTGGTAAACCCGTTTTTTACGGCAATTTCCGAGGCGCGGTTGATCATAGTTTTTGAGCTGTCAAGCCCGAAAACTTTTCCGTTTTTACCGACAGCTTTTGACGCTATAAAGCAGTCAAGTCCTCTTCCGCATCCTAAGTCAAGGATGGTTTCGTTTAAGCGGGGCTTGGCAGCTTCTTGCGGATTTCCACAGCCGAGCCCGAGGTCGGCCTCTTTCGGAATGCCGGTCAAATCTTGTGCGGCATAGCCTATCGAAGTCGTTATCTGTTCAGCCTCACCATGTACGGAAAGGCTTCCCTGCGCCAGATTTTCGTAATGCTCTTTGACGGCTTCTTTCACCGCATTCTTATCGTAACTCATTCAAATGATTATCTCCTCGCTTGCTCTTTTAGACTATACCGTTCCATGTGAACTGCTTACACCAAGGCGTCTCCTAAAACGCTTAAGTGTGTTGCGGTTCTTTACTCAAACAACTCGGCAAGTTCTTCATTGCTCATCTTGCCGATCCACGATTCGCCGCCGCTCAAGGTCATCTGCGAAATATGCCGCTTCTTTTGAATCATCTCATCGATTTTTTCTTCAAAGGTACCAGCGCAGATAAAACGGGACACAAATACGGTGTTGCGCTGCCCGATTCTAAATGCGCGGTCGGTTGCCTGATCTTCTATCGCGGGGTTATACCAGAGGTCAAAGTGGATAACGCGGGTCGCGGCGGTAAGGTTCAAACCGGTGCCGCCTGCCTTGAGCGAAATAAGAAAGATGCGCTGCGCTGGATCAGTTTGGAACGATTCAACTGCCGCTTTCCGTGCAGTAAGCGGCATCTGTCCGTGCAAGAGGAGCGGGGTGTCGCCGAATTGCTCTTTGATCAGCGTTTGCAATAAAAAGAGCGTTTGCGTGTATTGGCTAAAAATCAGCGTTTTTTCGCCGGCGTCCAAGATTTCGCCCAGCAGCTGCATCAGCGCGGCGGTTTTTCCGGAAAGCGCTACATCGGTCTGAAAGCTTTCGTCATAGACATGGGGATGATTGCACACCTGCTTTAAGGCGGTCAGCAATTTTAGTACCAGCGCATTCCGCTGAATGCTGTCTTTCGATTTTAATACGCTTTTCAGCTGCGTGTCAACAAGGCTTTCGTACAGTGCGGTTTGCTCCGGCGTCAGGCGGCAGTATTGCGGCGTAATCACTTTTTCCGGTAGATCAGAAATAACGGCAGGGTCGGTTTTAAGGCGGCGGAGTAAAAACGGCGCGGTGATTTTTTGGAAAGATTCCGCAGTTTCCGTATCGCCGTGCAGCTCGATGGGTATGCGCCATTTTTTACGGAAGGTTTCCGCAGAGCCGAGATAGCCCGGAATGATAAAATCGAACAAGGCGCGCATATCCTCAAGGCTGTTTTCTACTGGCGTACCGGTCATCGCGATGCGGGACTGTGCCTGCACGAGCCTGAGCGCTTGGGCGTTTTTGGTTTGCGTATTTTTAACCGCTTGCGCTTCGTCGATGATCAGGCAGTCAAAGGTCTTCTCCGCAAGTTTCTTTACATCCCGCTGGAGGGTCTGATAGGTTGTTATGTGAATATCCGATGTTGCGGAAAACCGTCGCCCCTGTCCGTGCAAGATGGTGCAGCGCAGCGACGGCGCAAAGGTGTGCAACTCATGTTCCCAGTTCGGCAAAAGACTCGCCGGAGCCGCAATAAGGATGCCGCTATGCTCAAAGCCTTGTTCTTTCAATTTGAGAATGAGGGCGATAACTTGCAGCGTTTTACCGAGCCCCATATCATCCCCCAACAGACAGCCGAAGCCGCTTTTAATGGTAGAATAGAGCCACTGAAACCCTTTTTCCTGATACGGCCGGAGCGTTGCGTGCAAGGCTTGCGGTACCGCGGCATCCGTTTCCCGAAAGAGCGAATAAGAAAGCGGGGCGCCGTCCTCCATGACGGTATCTCCGGTCAGCGCGCCTTGAATAACTTCGTTGATGCCGGGTTTTTCGTGCTGCAGTGTTTCGAGGAGGTGCGCCGTATGTTCGGGATCAACCAGAATATAGCGGTCGTTGAATTTGACTAAACCGTTGCTCTGCTTCATCAGTGCGCGGAATTCTTTAGCGCTGATTACGGTATCGCCAAGCATAATGCCGCGGTCATAGTCCATAAGGTTTTCAAGGCTGAGGTAGGACTGTACGGCGCCAGCTCCTTTTTGTTTTTTTAGCTGGAACACCGCCCGCGGTTTTAACGCCCGCTGCAGCGTCTTTGGCAGTACGACTTCTATCCCAAAACGGGAGAGGAGGGGAGCTGCTGTCCGCAAAAACACTGCCGTTTCTTCCTGAGTAAGCGGAACCGACTTTTGCCCGATCATCTCTGTTAACTTTGGAAGATAGGCGGAAAGCGCAATCGCGAACTCTACCGTTTTGCTTTCTAGCTGTACAGAGTTGGCGATACGAGAAAACGGCACAAACCGATTGTTTGTTTCTTCGCTGTGGCAGACCTCGGCGGAAATCTGAAAGTCGGATTTTTTGGCTTCTTGCAAGATGAGCCGGAAGCGGAGGCTGTTGCTGTCGTAATAGAGGGCTGCAAGCCAGCGGGTAATCGATGCGGGGAGCTGGCGCATTCCCGGCGCCTTTGTGTTGATAGCGGCTCCTTGGAAAAAGAGCGCGGCAATTTCCAGTTCCGTACGATGAATGCCGGCGGGCATAAAATCGGTTGTGTGCACGTATTCGGTGAGAAACGCCGTCAACAGTAGTTCGGCGCAATACCGTTTGCCCCAGAGCTTTACTTGAGGAAAAAATGATTCGGTTATAAAACGCGCACAGTGATCGATTGCAGCAGAGACGACCTGCGCCGAAGTCAGCGGCTTCCAAACTATCGTAAGGTTCCGCGTGACCGGCTCAAGGTATACCGCCGGCAGTAGCGCAGACTCGGCGACGAGCCGCTCGCCGAGCGTGAGTACCGTATATGCCGCCTTTATACCGTCTGGAGAATCCGCTGCCGGAGTAACGCCGCGCAGGAGGTGAAGCGCTTGCACGAGGGTGAGCGCCGCCTCCGTACCGTTTGGAAGCCGCACACGGAGCTGCAACGCTGCCTCTTTCTGCAAGGGGAAAGCGGGAGCACGTGTCGCTTTCCCCTTCGGCAGCTGTGCCGTATCGAGGCGAACCGGCGTATACAACAGGCGGCTTGAACCGCACAGCGCTGCTACCGATGCGCTTCCCGTACCAGATTTCATTAAAACAGCAATCCGCTGTTCAAGCGTCAACTCAAATGCTTTGTTCTGTCGGACAATCAGCTTATGGTACAGCTCTTTAAACGCAGCAACCAAGTCATCATCATAAAATGGGGTAAGTGGCGGAAGCAACGCGGAAATGAGCGGTAAAAACGATTCTTCAAGCGGGAAGCGAGGCAGCTCCGCCGGTACGTCCTGTGCCGGTTCATCGGTGCGGCGCAGAGATAACGGTACCGGATGCTCTAACTCAGATTCTGACAGAGTATTGCGGCGGGGAGCTTGAGCCGCCGTACCCGCTGTGCCGGACTGACGCGCTTTTTTTTGCGATCCTGCAACTGGAGCATTATCGGTTACCGGTGTGGCAAGCGCTGTATCGGATACTTGACCCGTTATTGCCCCACCTGCAGCAACCGTATCACCATTCGGTATGTTAAGCGCCGCAGTATCTGCAGCCGGTACAACACCCATTACAGAATCCGCTCCATCATCCGCCAGTGATGCGCCCTGATCCGATACGGCGGGCGTATCTCGTGTAGCGGGCTTAGTCCGTTCGGCTAACGCATCCCGTGCAGCGGGCAGTATCTTTTCTCTCAATTCGGCAAGATCGATTCCCGCAAGTTGAAAGAGGAGCCGCGGATCGTGGTCAATTTCTTTTGCCAGAATATACAGCACCGCGGCGATGTGTTTACACAGAGAGGCTGAGTCGGGACAGGAGCAATCGCTTTCGATAAGGCTCCAGCGGCGGGGAATAAATCGTATATCCTTTGCCTCAAAGAGCGTTACAAGACGTTCCGTCATTGTACCGCTTCCCAACGCGATAAAGTCGGCGGGATGCTGCGCTAAGATTTTTTCCAATTTTTTTCGATTCGATTCAGAAATACGGGGAAAGGTAAGCGAAATATAGTACCACGGGTCATAATGCCCCGCGACGCGGGCTGCAACTTTATTGCCGGTAATAACGAGGGAATCTACCTTGCCGGTATTTGCATAACTTTTGCCTCGCGATACCCGCCCGTCGCCGTCATAACTTTCGATCATCCTCAAAAACCATGCGCCCCACGGCGTTGCTCCATACTTGCTTCGTGCCATAGGTCTATTTTACAAGATTTCAAGGTAAGATACCAGCCGAAACTAAAATGTACTTAGACTGTACACTGTTTATGAAGTTCCACCGGAAAAGAGCGCAAAAACGCACATCAACAGTATATCCACTATCAGCGAGGTGTGATAAAATAGAGCGGCGGACAAACGGCGCTGCAGTACGCTGAAACAATGCACAATACGCCTATGTTCGCTTCGTTGAGGAGAGGCTCAGCTCTCCGGTAAGGAGATCAGTATGACAATAACTGAACGTATTAACGTATTACGCAAGAAAATGGC
>CAUVHB010000020.1:0-10646 GCA_963551335.1 uncultured Treponema sp. | reverse complement strand
GATACCTTTGCCGGTACGGTAGAGGAAGTTATGGCAGACCGTAATAAGTTGCGGGTTATGGTTGCTATCTTCGGCAGAACGACGCCCGTTGAAGTTGATATGCTTCAAGTTGAGTTGATTTAAAAAGCATCTCTTTCAGATAATGGTGCGCCTCTAAAAACAGCGTTTTTTAGAGGCATCATCGGTTTTAGAGATGTCAATTGTCTTATTTTGATTTTCATTTTATGGGAGGGAATATTTCCCGTTAGTACCAGAAGGAGATAATTATGGCAAAGAAGAAGGTTACTGCGGTTATTAAATTGCAGTGTCCTGCCGGAAAGGCAACGCCTGCTCCGCCTGTAGGCCCCGCACTTGGCCCGCATGGAGTAAGCGCTCCGCAATTTGTGCAACAGTTTAATGACCGCACAAAATCGATGGAGCCGGGCTTAGTTGTTCCGGTTGTTATTACCGTCTATTCGGATAAAAGCTTTACTTTTATCTTGAAGACTCCGCCGGCGGCAGTTTTAATCAGAAAGGCATGCAATATCCAAAAGGGTTCTGCTAATTCTGTAACCCAGAAAGTTGCAACCTTGTCAAAAGCAAAACTTGAAGAAATTGCAAAAATGAAGATGCCTGATATTACTGCAAATGATTTGGAAGCTGCAAAGAAAATTATTGCAGGAACGGCACGGAGTATGGGTGTGGAGGTAGAGCGCTAAATGAAACACGGAAAAAATTACCGCAATGCGTTAAAAAAATACGACAGTACAGCTCTTTTCTCTGTCCCCAAGGCTGTAGAATTGGTAAAAGAGCTGAAGTTTGCAAAATTTGATGAAACGGTTGAACTCCATGTCAGCCTCAAACTCGGTAAAAACCAGAGCGTTCGTGATACCGTTGTTTTACCACATCAGTTTAGAGGTGAAAAGCGCGTATTGGTCTTCTGTAAAGAGGACCGCGTAAAAGAAGCCTTGGATGCCGGCGCTGCGTATGCAGGCGCTGCCGATTACATCGAAAAAGTTAAGGGCGGTTGGCTTGAGTTCGATATTGCTGTTGCAACTCCTGATATGATGAAGGATGTTGGACGGCTTGGTATGGTGCTTGGACGGAAGGGCTTGATGCCAAACCCTAAGACGGGTACGGTTACTGCCGATATTAGCGCCGCTATTAGTGAGCTGAAAAAAGGCCGCGTTGAATTCCGCGCTGATAAAACCGGTGTTGTTCACCTTGCGATCGGTAAAGTTTCAATGGATGCAGATAAGATTGCGGAAAATATCACGGTTCTTTTGACTGAAATCGGACGAAAGAAACCTGCTGATGCAAAGGCTGATTTTGTCCAGTCAGTTTCCATCAGTTCCTCGATGGGGCCGGGCGTCTGGATAGATTATAAGGTAGGAGAATAAGATGGCACTGCGAGCACATAAACCGCAGCCTGCAAAAACGGCTGCTATCGAAAGTATTACGAACGAGTTAAAAACTGCGTCTTCGTTTATTTTTACAGAATACCGCGGGTTGTCTGTCGAGCAGATTACACAGCTGCGCGCAAAACTCCGCGAAAATAATTGTACCTACAAAGTTGTGCGCAACAATTTTGCACGTATCGCTTTCGATTCCGTGAATTTGGACGTTAAAGACTATTTAGTCGGTCCTACTGCGGTTGCGATGATGGGCGAAGATGCAAACGCTGCTGCAAAAACGTTGTTTGAATTTGCAAAAGAAACTCCTGCACTCGTGGTGAAAGGCGCAGTAGTTGACGGGGAATTCTATGATGCTGCAAAGATTGAAGCATTCTCTAAATTACCCGGTAAGAAAGAACTTATTGCAATGTTTATGTCTACGGTCAATGCAACGACTGCGAAGTTTGTGCGTACCCTTCAAGCTATTGTTGATAAAAAAGGGGGTGCTTCCGGCTCTGCACCAGCATCGGCTGAGGCATAATTAGGCATAGCATAATTGGGTATATTTAGAAACGTACGTTTTTAGAGCTCCCCGATTTTTCGATACGGCAGTCAGGCTTCATGCGCTGTCTTCCTGTCTGCTGTTACTGCGGCTTGTATGAGCCGTAATATTTTAACTTATAGGAGAAGATAATATGGCGGCATTAACAAACGAACAAATTATTGAGGCAATCAAAGAGAAAACCATTCTTGAGCTTTCCGAATTGATCAAGTCTATGGAAGAAGTATTCGGTGTAACTGCGGCAGCTCCCGTTGCTGTTGTTGCCGGAGGCGCTGCAGGCGGTGCGGCAGCTGCTGAAGAGCAGACTGAATTCACGGTAACACTGAAAGGTTTAACGGATCCCAGCAAGAAAATCGGCGTAATCAAAGAGGTGAGAAACGTTGTTGCAGGTCTCGGTCTTAAAGAAGCAAAAGAACTTGTAGAAGGAGCTCCGAAAGTATTAAAGGAGAATGTTTCTAAAGAAGAAGCTCAGAAGATTAAAGAGGCAATGACAGCTGCCGGTGCAGAGATTACGATTGCTTAATTCTTTTGATATGAGCCGGCTGTGCTTTACAACCGGCTCTTGTTGGATTCTATGATTTTTCTCAGCCATTAAGCTAAGCTTCCTCGTGTATAGGGGAGGCTTTTGTAGTTTTAGCAGGTAAAAATACGATAGTAAAAATAACAAGCTGCTTAAAAGTCTATTTTAAAAATGGGTCGATTGTAAGACGATGGTATACTAGACCTATTCGATAACTGCGTTTTCGAATAGGTCGACAAGGGGCTGTCCAAAAACTTCAGTTTTTTGACAGTTTCCTTTGATGTAGATGCGATGTTAAAAATTAAGTCATTGATGTATAAAGACTTAATTTTTAACTCGCGGGGATGTCGAAAAAGCAACCAACTTTTGAGACATCCCCATCGCATTTCAAGGTAACCTATTCAGAAACTGAAGTTTCCGAACAGGTTTACTATATGCTGGCAGTGGAGCGCGCTTACGCTGTGTTTTGATAGGGTGCGAAGCTGCTCGGGCGAGATGAAGGGGGATGACGGGATGCCTGTGCGGAAAGCGGTTAATCGCCAATATATCGGAAAAAATATCCAAAATTTTATGGAGCTGCCTAATTTAATTGATATTCAGCTCGCATCTTATGAAAAATTTTTACGCCGCGGAACACACCAAAGCGGGAATACTTCGGAGGAAGTCGGCTTGGAGGATGTGTTTCGGACAACCTTCCCAATTGAAAGTCCGAACGGCGATATGACGCTGGAATACCAATCATATACGCTGGATGAAAATGACATTAAATTCAGTGAGTATGAATGCAAGCAAAAAGGGTTAACCTATGCTATCCCGTTAAAAGCTCAAATCGACTTGGTGTTTAACCAAACCGGTGAAATCCGCCGCAAGAGTATCTATATGGGCGATATTCCGCTGATGACCGAACGCGGTACCTTTATCATCAACGGCGCCGAACGTGTTGTCGTATCTCAAATACACCGCTCGCCGGGCGTTATCTTTTCTCATGATAAAGGCGTGTATTCAAGTCGTATTATCCCGTACCGCGGAAGCTGGCTTGAATTTGAAATCGATCAGAAAAAAGATCTGATTTATGCAAAACTTGATAAAAAAAAGCGTATTTTAGGAACGCTGTTTTTACGGGCGCTCGGATATGAAACACGTGAACAGATAATCGACTTTTTCTATAAAACCGAGGTGTTACCGATTGCGGAAGGGACGGCGGAATACGATAAGCTGGTAGGTCGCGTGTTTGCCAAGCGGATAACCGTAGCCGATGAATCCGGCGAGCGAACACTCTATCAGGCGGGCGAAAAAATCCATCCGCACGTTGTCGATGAACTACGGCAAAGTCATATCACTGAAGTTACCGTCATCGATTTTAAGAAAGAAGGTAGCCTTGATTCCCCCGTTATTATCAACTGTTTTGAGCGGGAGGAAATTCGCTTTGCCGATGCTGCAAAAGGGCAGGAGCCTACCAAAGAAGAGGCGTTGTCAGTTGTTTACGCAGCCTTAAAGCCCGGCGATCCGATGACGGTAGAAGCCGCCGAAAAGGACTTAACCTCGATGTTTTTCTCCCCGCGCCGGTATGATCTCGGTCGCGTGGGTCGCTATAAACTCAATAAAAAATTTGATTACGAGCATCCCGTTGAAGAATGCACACTCATTCTCGATGATATTGTTAACACCATGAAGTATCTTATTCAGGTTTACATTGGCGATGCTTCTATAGATGATATCGATCACCTCGGAAACAGACGCGTCCGCTCCGTCGGCGAGTTGATGACCAATACGCTCAAAACAGCATTTCTCCGTATGGAGCGGATTGCGCGCGAGCGGATGGGTTCAAAAGAGCTTGAAACAATTAAGCCCCAAGAGCTTATTTCCATAAAGCCCATTGTTGCAACTATTAAAGAGTTTTTTGGAGCGAGCCAGCTTTCGCAGTTTATGGATCAGGTCAATCCGCTCGCGGAACTCACCCATAAGCGCCGTTTGAACGCATTAGGCCCCGGCGGTCTTTCCCGTGACCGCGCAGGCTTTGAAGTCCGCGACGTTCACTACACCCATTACGGTCGGATGTGCCCGATTGAAACGCCGGAAGGTCCGAATATCGGTCTTATCGTATCGATGGCAAGCTATGCGCACGTCAACGATTACGGATTCTTGGAAGCGCCGTATGTTAAGGTTGTCAACGGCGTCGCCACCCGAGAGGTTGAATACCTTTCAGCGATGGACGAAGATAAATATTACATTGCACAGGTATCTACCGCAGTGCAAAGCGACGGCACGATTACAGCGGAACAAATTGCATGCCGCCATCAGGGCGACTACACCACCCGCAGCTCAAAAGAGGTGCAATACATGGACGTGTCGCCCAAGCAGATTATCTCCGTGTCCGCCTCGCTCATTCCTTTCCTTGAGCACGACGACGCAAACCGTGCGCTCATGGGCTCGAACATGCAGCGGCAGGGCGTACCGCTCGTATTCCCTGAACCGCCCCGTGTTGGTACCGGTATGGAAGGTAAGTGCGCGTATGATTCAGGCGTATTGATTAAGGCAAAGCGGAGCGGTACGGTGAGGTTTGTTTCTTCGGAGAAGATTTCTATAGAATCAGACGCGCCGGAAGGAACGGAAGCAAAAATCCGCGACTATACGCTGTTGAAATATCAGCGCACCAATCAGGACACCTGTTACCATCAGCGACCGATTGTCACCGTAGGGCAGCACGTAGAAGTCGGCGATGTTATTGCGGACGGGCCTGCAACCTATCAGGGAGAACTCGCGCTCGGACGCAATATTCTGGTCGGCTTTGTGCCGTGGAACGGATATAACTACGAAGACGCAATTTTGATTTCCCGCCGTGTGTTGAAAGAAGATATGTTCACATCGGTGCATATTAAAGAGTTTACGACGGAAGTACGCGAAACCAAGCTCGGCGCAGAGCGGATCACTAGCGACATTCCCAATAAGTCGGAAAAAAGCCTCGATAACCTTGATGCGGAAGGTATTATTCGCATCGGTGCGCAAGTCCGCTCCGGCGATATCCTCATCGGAAAGATTACGCCTAAGAACGAGTCGGAGACAACGCCGGAATTTAAGCTGCTCAATTCGATATTCGGTGAGAAAGCAAAAGATGTCCGTGACTCCTCACTGCGTGTACCGCACGGCGTTGAAGGTACGGTTATCGATGTACAGCGGCTCAAGCGCTCACAGGGTGATGACCTTAATCCCGGAGTTGACGAGTTTATCAAAGTACTCATTGCAACAAAACGCAAGTTGCGCGAAGGGGATAAGATGGCAGGTCGGCACGGAAACAAGGGTATTGTTGCTCGTATTTTGCCGGAAGAGGATATGCCATATATGGAAGACGGTACGCCGCTCGATATTTGCTTGAACCCGCTCGGTGTCCCGTCCCGTATGAATATCGGTCAGATTTTGGAGTCAGAACTCGGACTTGCGGGCTTGCGTCTTGATGAATGGTACGAAGCGCCCGTATTCCAGTCGCCGACCAATGAACAAATCGAAAAGAAGCTGGTTGAAGCAGGCATCCCTGCCAACTCAAAGGTGAAGCTGCGCGACGGACGAACCGGTATGCCCTTCCAAAACGACGTATTTGTCGGTGTTATCTACTTTATGAAACTCGCGCACCTTGTTGACGATAAGATGCACGCCCGTTCCACTGGTCCGTATTCGCTGGTAACACAGCAACCGCTCGGCGGTAAAGCCCAGTTCGGCGGTCAGCGTTTGGGCGAAATGGAAGTGTGGGCGCTCGAAGCCTACGGCGCGGCAAATACGCTGCAAGAGCTTTTAACCATTAAGTCGGACGATATGCACGGACGCTCCAAAATATATGAGTCCATCGTCAAGGGACAGGCCGCCACCGCAGCAGGAATCCCTGAATCGTTCAACGTATTGGTACAGGAATTACGCGGTTTAGCTTTGGACTTCACCATTTACGATGAAAAGGGAAAGCAAATTCCGCTCACCGAACGTGATGAAGAATTGATTACCGAAAACAGCTCTAAGTTTTAATTGAGATGAGGATGGGCTATGAGAGATATACAAGATTTCGACAATATTATGATTAAATTAGCTTCGCCCGAAGCGATCCGCGCGTGGTCGTACGGCGAAGTAAAAAAACCCGAAACGATTAACTACCGTACCCTGCGTCCTGAGCGGGATGGTCTTTTCTGTGAGCGTATTTTCGGCACCACAAAAGAATGGGAATGCTATTGCGGAAAGTTTAAATCGATCCGCTACAAGGGCGTTATCTGCGATCGCTGCGGTGTCGAGGTTACCCACTTTAAGGTACGCCGCGAACGTATGGGGCATATCGAATTGGCAGCGCCTGTTTCTCATATTTGGTACTATCGCTCGGTACCGAGCCGGATGGGGCTTTTGCTGGACTTACCGGTTGCGGCGCTCCGTTCGGTGTTGTACTACGAAAAATACATTGTTATTGAACCGGGTGGAACAGATTTAAAGAAAAATCAGCTGTTAAGCGAAGATGAGTACCGCGACGCTCAGGAACGGTACGGCGGCGCTTTTACCGCAAATATGGGAGCGGAAGCCGTTAAAACCTTATTGAGCAACCTCAATCTGGATGAGCTTGCCGCTCAGCTCAGAATGAAGATGATCGAAAAGGGCGCAAAAAGCGATAAGCGGCTCTTAAAGCGTATCGAAATTGTTGAACATTTTAGAACCTCAAATAATAAACCCGAATGGATGATCCTTGATGTGATTCCGGTGATTCCGCCCGATTTGCGCCCGATGGTGCAACTGGATGGCGGTCGCTTTGCGACCTCGGATTTAAACGATTTGTATCGCCGCGTTATCCACCGAAACAGCCGGTTAACCCGTTTGATGAGCCTTAAAGCGCCCGACATCATTATCCGTAACGAAAAGCGGATGCTGCAAGAGGCGGTAGACGCCCTGTTCGATAACTCGAAGCGGAAGCGCGTGATTAAGGGATCGTCGAACCGTCCGCTTAAATCCATCTCCGATATGCTCAAAGGGAAGCAAGGGCGCTTCCGTCAAAACCTGCTCGGTAAGCGGGTTGACTATTCCGGACGTTCGGTTATCGTTGTCGGCCCTGAATTAAAGCTGTGGCAGTGCGGTCTGCCGACTAAGATGGCGCTGGAGCTTTTTAAGCCGTTCATTATGAAAAAGCTCGTTCAAAAAGAAGTTGTTTCCAATATCAAAAAAGCCAAAATCATGGTTGAACAGGAGGCGGCGCCGGTTTTTGCCGTTCTCGATGAGGTTATCAGTGAACATCCCGTTATGCTGAACCGTGCGCCGACACTGCACCGGCTCGGTATCCAAGCCTTTGAACCTGTGCTTGTCGAAGGGAAGGCCATCAAACTGCACCCGCTTGTTTGTAAACCTTTCAACGCAGACTTTGATGGCGATCAGATGGCTATCCACGTACCGCTGACGCAAGCAGCGCAAATGGAATGCTGGACGCTGATGCTTTCGAGTAGAAACTTGCTCGACCCCGCAAACGGAAAGACAATCGTGTATCCCTCGCAGGATATGGTTCTTGGTCTGTACTATTTAACGAAACAGCGGTCTTTGAAAGAAGGACAGCATATCCGCCGCTACTCTTCGGTTTCCGAAGTGATGATGGCCGCAGAGGCGGGTTCTATCGGTTGGCAGGAGCTTATCAAGATAAAGTATCGCGGAGAAGAAGTTGAGACAACGCCCGGACGGCTCGCATTTAACGAAGAAATGCCGGAGGGAGTGCCGTTTGTCAATACCGCGCTGGATGACAAGCAAATCCGTAAGCTGATCGAAACCGTGTACCGCACGAAAGGTACATGGGTTACCGTTCAGATGCTCGATAAACTCAAATCAGTCGGGTATTACTACGCTACTTTCTTCGGCGCAACACTGAGTATGGATGACATCATTATCCCTGAGGAAAAATCAACCATGCTCGAGAAAGCAAACAACGAAGTTCTTTCTATATATACGCAGTATCGCGGCGGTCATATTACGCAGGAAGAGCGGTATAACAGGGTTGTCGAAGTGTGGTCAAAGACAAACGAAGAGTTGACCACCATCATGATGGATACGCTTGCAAAGGATCAAGACGGCTTTAACACAATTTATATGATGGCAACCTCCGGTGCGCGCGGAAGCCGCAACCAGATCCGTCAGCTTGCCGGTATGCGCGGTCTTATGGCGAAGCCGAGCGGCGACATTATCGAGTTACCCATCCGTTCAAACTTCAAAGAAGGCTTGAACGTTATCGAATTCTTTATTTCTACAAACGGCGCCCGTAAGGGTCTTGCCGATACTGCGTTGAAGACCGCAGACGCCGGTTATCTTACACGTCGTCTTGTTGATATTGCGCAGGACGTTGTTGTCAATGAAGAAGACTGCGGTACTATCAACGGTATTGAATACTCAGCGGTAAAATCTGGGGATGAGGTGATTGAGTCCCTGAGCGAGCGAATTGTCGGTAAGTATACCCTTGAGCGGGTAGAACACCCGATTTCTCATGAGCTTTTAATCGATGTAAACGAGTACATCACCGATGAAATTGCCGCTAAGATTGAAGAAGCGGGCGTACAGACCGTTAAACTCCGCACGGTACTCACCTGCGAGTCTAAACACGGTGTCTGCGTCAAATGCTACGGCCGCAATCTTGCTCGCAACAAGATTGTCGAAACCGGAGAGGCAGTCGGCATTATTGCTGCGCAGTCAATCGGTCAGCCCGGTACTCAGTTGACGATGCGTACTTTCCACGTCGGAGGTACCGCAAGCAGCACAACCGAAGAGAATCATATCACCTTTAAATATCCCGTCATCATCAAGGATATTTTGGGAACATCCATTCCGCTTGATGACGGTAATCTGTTGTTTACTCGTCGCGGTACGCTGCTCTTTGAGAAAGTGTTGAAAGAATATACGCTCACCGCTGGAGATTCTCATGTGGTGGAAACGGGCGTCCGTATTCTGCGTGATGATGCGCTCTATACCGCTGCGGACGGCACGGTCGTCAAGAGTCCGCTGAATGCGTTTGCATATCTCAACGGTTCGACGCTGTATTTAACGGCTCCCGAACAAAAAACCGAAATTAGAAACGGTTCAACTGTCGTTGTCAAAAAAGGCGATTATGTACCGGCTACCTCGGTTGTGGCAACCTTCGATCCGTATAACGAACCGATTCTTGCGGAACAGGATGGATTTGTCCGGTTTGAGGATATTATCCCCGGTTCTACCCTCGAAGAGGATGTCAACGATGAAACTGGCGTCGTTGAACGGCATATTTCAGAATTGAAATCGGATATGACATTGCAGCCCCGTGTCTTTATCTCGGATGAATCCGGTAATGCGCTCGGCTTTTATTACCTGCCGGACGGCGCTCAGTTGATGGTAGAAGAAGATACGCAGATTAAGGCCGGTACAGTTATTGCAAAACTCGCGAAAGCTGCTGCACGAACTCAGGATATTACTGGTGGTCTTCCCCGCGTTTCGGAACTCTTTGAAGCCCGTCGACCAAAGTCGCCGGCAGTGCTCGCTCAAGTTGCCGGTACCGTTTCGTTTAAAGGCTTGCTGAAAGGCAAACGAATTGTTATTGTGAAAGATCATTACGGTAAAGATTATAAACACTTGGTTCCGATGTCCAAGCGCTTGCTTGTCAGAGACGGTGATACCGTTGAAGCGGGCGAACGGCTCTGCGACGGTAACCTTGATCCGCATGATATTCTTGCCATATTGGGCGAAAATGCGCTGCAGAATTATTTGATGAATGAGATACGTGATGTCTATCGGATGCAGGGCGTTTCTATCAATGATAAGCATATCGGCGTTATTGTCCGTCAAATGCTTCGCAAGATTGAGGTGGTCTCGGTCGGCGACACCCGTTTTATCTATGGGCAGCAGGTTGATAAGTATCAATTCCATGCGGAGAATAAGCGTGTTACCGCGGAAGGAGGACAGCCCGCTATTGCACGTCCGATGTTCCAAGGTATCACGAAGGCCGCATTGAATATTGATTCGTTCATTTCGGCAGCTTCCTTCCAAGAAACGACAAAGGTGTTAACGAACGCCGCTATTGCCGGTAAAACCGATGAGCTACGCGGCTTAAAGGAAAACGTTATTATCGGGCATCTCATCCCTGCCGGAACCGGTATGCCGCAATATCGATCAGTTAAACTCTTCGATAAGAACATGAGCGACTTGGACGAGCAGGTCAACGAAATAC
>CAUVHB010000019.1:0-10803 GCA_963551335.1 uncultured Treponema sp. | reverse complement strand
CGGCGTTACACACTTCCGCATTCATATTTCGCATCGCGGCATCTTTAACCGGTTTTTGGAGAGGCTAAAGCTCAAGGATAAAAGCGAAGATATCCTCCGTATTGTCGATAAATTGGCAAAAATCGGCAAAGACGCAGTAATCGAACAACTCGCGGACATTGCCGGATCTGACAAGGCTGAACAAATCGTGCAGTACAGCAGCGGCTCTCCGATAGGCGCCGATTTTGAGGCAGTTCTTGCGCATATAGAATCACTCGCAGGAGGCGCCGCCCCCGACACCACTCGGCTGCGGGATGTGTATCAGCTCTTAGGCGATGCAGGTATTGCGGGCAGTTTCGTGCTCGACCCTTCCATCACACGCGGGCTCGATTATTACACCGGCATCGTGTACGAAACCTTTCTAACCGATCTTCCGCAGCTCGGTTCTGTTTGTTCCGGCGGTCGCTACGACAATTTAACGGGGCTCTATATGAAAGATACGGTGAGCGGGGTCGGTGCTTCGATCGGGCTCGACCGGCTCCTTGCAGGCTTGGAACAACTCGGCATCGGCGCCCAAACCGCTGGTTTTATCGACGCACTCGTGTTTTACGAAAAAGAGAGCGGAAACAGCGCCCTCCGCCGGAACAGCGCAGCAGCACGTTATCTGGAACAATGCGGCTGCCGGGTCGAAGTATTCCCCGAACCTAAGAAGATGCCGCAACAGTACGGCTATGCCGAAAAGAAAGGCATTCCGTGGGGGCTTTTTATCGGGCCGATGCCGGAAGGTCCTGATAACACCAGCGGTACCCGTAAAGGAACCGGCGCCTCCGGTATGCTAACCATGCAGGACTGCGCCGCGCTGCCAGTACGCCTTAAAAATCTTTCAACACGGGCGGAAACCAATCTATTGTTAGAAGAGGTTCCGGCAGCGCTCAAAGGCGGTCAACAATGATTATTGCAATAGACGGCCCTGCAGGTTCGGGCAAAAGTACCGTTGCAAAGATGATTGCGGCCGATTTAGGCTTTACCTTTATGAACACCGGCAGCTTTTACCGCGCCCTTGCCCTTGCGGTACTCCGCTCCTTGGGAGGTGATGAAAGCGGCGCCGGCGCGGAAAAACCGGATTTGGAAAACGAAGCGCAGTGGGTACGTTTTGCCGAAACGGTATCGCTTGCGTATAAACACGACGGCATATATTTAAACGGCGCCTCTGTTGAACCATACCTCCGTAGCGATGCGGTAGAATCAATCGTGGCTGCCCTCTCTGCGATTGTTCCCATTCGGCGCCTTATCAATAAAAAAATTCGCGCGGCGGCGGCTGGGCTCAACATTGTCTGCGAAGGCAGGGATATGACCACCGTCGTGTTCCCCAATGCCGAATGTAAGGTCTACCTCGATGCTTCCGCTGAGGCACGCGCACGGCGTCGCTTCGAGCAAGGCACCAGCCATCTCTCGGAAGCCGAAATACGGAAAAGCATTGAAGCGCGGGACGCCATCGACCGCAATAAAAAGGAAGGCAGTTTAAAAATTGCCGAAGATGCTTTCTATTTAGACACATCGGACTTGACCATAATGCAGGTTTGTGAGAAAATAAAAAACAAAATACACGATAAAGGGTTGTTTATGGAACAAAAGGAAGTGGCAATGGATGCGGTTACAAATTCCGATCAGAGCATCCAAACACAATTACCAGAGGAGTATTTAAATTTTGAATCTCCTGAAGTCGGAACATTAAAAGAAGGCCGTATTATTGCGATAACCGATGATTCGGTTTTTATTGACGTTGGTGGTAAATCGGAAGGGCGCGTTGCACGCGAGGAATTTACCGAAGAACCGAAAATTGGCGATACCGTGCAGGTATATATCGAAAAGACCGAAGCAACAGACGGGAAACTGATTATCTCCAAGCAGAAAGCAGATCGCAACATTTTACGCAAAGAGTTGCAAAATGCATATCGGAACAAGACGCCAGTAACGGGAACCATCACAAAGCTCGTAAATAAGAGCGGATACGATGTCGATCTCGGTGCAAACATGATTGCATTCCTGCCGATTAGTCAAGCGGCCTCGCAAAAAGTCGATAAGCCTGAATCCCTGTTAGGAGAAAAAGGAACTTTCTATATTGAAAAGATGGTCTTTGATCGCAAGGGAAATAGAGATAACATTGTAGTTAATAGAAGAAAATATCTTGAAGATACGCTCGAAAAGAACCGCGAAGCGTTTTTTGAAAATACCAACATTGGTGATGTTGTCAAAGGCGCTGTAAAGAGCTTTACCAGCTTTGGCGCTTTTATCGATCTCGGCGGTTTTGACGGCTTGCTGCATATCAACGATATGAGCTGGGGACACGTTACCCGTCCGAAAGATTTTGTGAAAAAAGGTCAAGAAATCGACTTAAAAGTTATCAGACTTGATCCCACCGAAAAGCGCATCAATCTTTCATTAAAGCATTTTACGCCGGATCCATGGCTCGAATTTGAAGATAAATTCCAAGTCAACGACATCGTAAAAGGGCATGTTACCAAGATTACCGACTTCGGCGCCTTTGTAGAATTGTCGGAAGGTATCGAAGGGCTCGTGCACATCAGCGAATTTAGCTGGGTTAAAAAGGTAAGCAAGCCAAGCGATATGGTTAAAATCGGCGATGAAGTCGAATGCATGATTCTCGGCTACGATATTCAGGCAGGGCGCGTGTCGCTCGGCTTAAAGCAGGTAACGGCTAATCCGTGGGATAATATCGATGAGCGGTATCCCGTCGGAACCCGCTTAACCCGTAAAGTGGTTAAATTGACCAATGCAGGCGCCTTTATTGAACTAGAAGAAGGAATCGACGGCTTCTTGCACGTAGACGATCTTTCGTGGACAAAACGAGTACGCCATCCAAACAGCGAGCTTGAAGTAGGTCAAGAGCTTGAGGTAATCGTTATTGAGTGCAATCCTGCAGAGCATCGTATTCGCCTTGGCGTAAAGCAGCTGAGCGATGACCCGTGGAAGACCTTTGCGGAAGCATATAAGCCCGGCTCAATCGTCGAAGGTGAAGTTACCTCGGTAACGGACTTTGGTATCTTTGTCAAAGTACCCGGCGGTATCGAAGGTCTTATTCATAAGCAGAATCTTGTAGAAAACCGCGAAGAGAATCCCGATGAAGCATTAAAGAAATACGCTGTCGGCGATAAGGTAAAAGCCGCTGTCCTTGACGTAAATGTGAAAGATAAGAAGACGGCCTTTTCCATCCGCGACTATAAGAAGCGTCTCCAGCAAGAAGAACTTTCCCGCTATATGTCTACCAAACAGGAAGATGGCGAAGAAGCCTTTACGCTGGGCGATTTGATGAAGAATAAAGCGTCGGAATAGTTTTGCTGTGAGGGCAGCGTATGTATGTTTCAGGCTGTATTTTACCCGAAAGATTAGCTGCCCTCATCAAAACGCCCCTCTTCACCGATGGAGCTTCGGCTTCTGGTAATACGTTGCTCGAAATGATTCTCCGTTCGAGTATGCAAGCAGTGGACAGTACCGCTGCTTCTCTTTTTTTAGCGGATGACACACTGCAAAAAGCTCAAACGGCGGCGTATCTATACGATAACGTCTTTTATCGGTTAGACGCAAACACAGCGTTACCGGCAGCAGCGGCGTGGGTGGTGCGGCAACATGAACCGCTCCGCATCAACATACCGGACACGGAAAGCCGCTTTACCTCCAACGGTATGGACGGGACGCCTTATTCGGCATCGGGTTTTATCGCCGTACCGCTCTGTATCGGAGACTCCTGCATCGGCGTCCTCGAAGCGGTGGGGAAAAAAGAGGAAGGTGTTTTTTCGGAGGCCGACCTTTCGTTATTGGGGCTCATTGCTGGATATGCCGCGCCAGTGTACCGTACCTCGTGTGCGTATCGGTTCTATGCGGATGTTGTACAACAGTATGAACAACAGGCGGCATCCCTCATGCAGGGAACACCCTTTATTGCAGCGAGTCCGGTTATGCGGGAAAAGCTTGAACTCTGTAAGCAGCTTGCGTCTTCCACGATACCGGTATTGATTATCGGCGAAAACGGAGTTGGCAAGGCATCGGTTGCAAAGCAGCTGCATATTCACAGCCGTTGTGCAGGGCATCCCTTTATTCGTGTGAATTGTACTGAACCGGCAATGCAGCTGCTTGAGCGCCGCTTATTTGGCGGCGCTGCGGTCGGTACGACCGCTACCGATGCCTCTGATACCGCCGATACCGATACCGCTGATACAAGCTGCTTTACACAAGCGGAAGGCGGTACCTTGTTCCTTGATGAAGCGGCGGCTATTCCCATCCCGATGCAGAGAAGGCTGTTAGACAAGATTTTACAGCTTGAGCGCAGCGGCGGAAACGTCCGGTTGATTGCTTCAACATCCCGCGACATCGAGCGCTTAACGCGGGAAGGAGATTTCCTGTCGGAGTTGTATAGTAAATTAAACGTACTGCCAATTTACATTCCGCCGCTCCGGCAGCGCAAGGAAGATATTCTGGCGCTTGCGCAGTTTTTTTTGCGAGAGGCAGCGCGGGAGATGCGGAAACCCTTTACCGGTTTTTCGGCGGATGCGCAAGAGGCGTTAGAACAAGCTGAATGGAAAGAAAATATACGGGAGCTCAGAAACAGCGTAGAATACGGATGCTTCAACGGGTATCCGCCGCTGGTTACCGCTGAATATCTCTTTCCCCGCGCAGCTGCGACGCTGGCAGAAACGACTGGCGGTCTTAAATCCGCAACGGACGCATTTAAACGGAACTATATCCGAACAGTGCTGGAGAAAACCGGCGGCAATCAAACGGCGGCGGCTTCGGTACTGAACATTCAAAGAACATATCTTTCACGGTTGATGAAAGAGTTACACATAAAAAATTGACGGGAGACATATATGGCAGAAAAAAATGACCAGACGCTTTCCTTTTCGGAGCGCTGCGGGCAATTTTTAACTCAGCATCGAAAACCAATCGTTATTATACTGGGAGCAATTTGTATCGCGGTTGCAGGCGCGTTGGTTGCATCATCGTTTACCACCCGCGCGGCAAAACAGGCATCTACGGAAACGGAGGCGCTCATCTCTGAATGGACGGATTTACGGAATAAAAACGCCGAAGATATGACGGCTAAAGAAGATGCGCTTGTCGAAAAGCTTGAAAAACAAGCCGCCGCAAACGGCAGTACCTATGCAGGATTTCGTGCATATACAACGCTCGGCGAAATCTTTGTACTCCGCAAAGACTGGGAAAAAGCGCTCGCCTTTTACCAAAAGGCAGGAGCGGCGCTGCCAAAGGCTTACACTGCCGGTATCGCCTATTTTAATGCCGCCGCCTGCGCCGATGAATTGCAGCAATACGAAAAAGCGTTGGAACTGTATATCCTGTCGGCGAGCTACGACGACTTTCCACTTAAACCGCGAGCCTTGTTTAATATCGGTCGCCTCGAAGAAAGCCTCGCCCATCCGGATAAAGCGATTGAAGCATATACCAAGCTGGCGGAGTCATATCCTGATAATGATTGGACATTGCTCGCAAAGTCGCGGATTATCGCGCTTTCCATTCAATAAAAGGATTCGATGCAGTGATGAGGCTGCCGCGCCTGATGCTGTGGAAACAGTTTTTTCTTATGTGCTTTATGTGCTGCCTCGGTAGTATGCTCATTGCAGGCTGCGGTATTGAAGGTTTTGTCTATCTTGAAAAACCGCAGCGCATAGCACATGATCCTAGTAATCTTGAAGACTTAAGTCAGCGGTATTGTGAATTCACTACAGCAGATACGGCAAATAGCGTTTCGGTAGGCTCTTATTTTCAGGGAACCGAAATTTACTATCGTATCTATGAACGGAAAGATGACTGTGAAAACGATAAGAGCCAAATAAGTCAATATAACGAAGATAATCCGTTCACCGCAGCGGAGTATTTGGAAAAGACCAAAAAATACTACCGCTTAACGACGAATCAGACATTGTTGCGCCCTCTCATTGGTCTTCAAGGCTCTGATGCTACTATTCGCTTCCGCTTACAGGACTACGGTTCACCTATTAGCGATCCTGCACAGCTTACCGTAAACTCAACTTCTAAAGGCGTTCCACAGAGAGACATCAGTATATTATCTTCTGACAAACGCGCTTTCAATAAAGATACGATTGTCGTCGGTGATGACGATGTGCAGCCATCGTCCGTATCGATCGGAACAGAGGAATACTGGTGCGTAAATTTTTATGCCGTCAGCTACGGATATACTACAACATTTAGTACGATCCGCAGTGCACTCAAAAGCCTCGGATATATTTTCATAAAAAAAAGTTAGTAAACTACTCAATAAGCAACTATATCTTAACGATATTAGTGAGCATAAGATTAAAATGGAGGGGAGCGGGTATGCTTAAAAGATTTCCACTCAAAGCGCGTTTATCGGTAACTTTCGGCTTGTTATTTGTCGTTTCAATGACAATTATCAATATTATTTCTATCCGTAGCTCCCGCCTTACGCTTGAAAAACAAGCAGCCTCGCAGCTTATCACCCTTGCAGAAAACCAAGCGGTGATATTTGAACAAACGTATATTGAAAAGTTCAGAACGCAAATGGAAACCTTGGCGCGGGGCTCAGTCGTTTCTAACCCTGACGCTTCCTTGTCTGCAAAAATAGATATTTTGAAAAACGAAGTGGAAATAGCTAAAAAAGACGGATGTTTGCGTATGCTCGTAACTGACGCACAAGGTAATGCGTACAGAACAGATGGTACGACGGCAAATACGAAAACCTTTGAATGGTTCCAAAAGAGTATACAAGGAGACTTTTTTATCAGCGTTCCATACCCTTCATATAAAGACGGAACTTTTGTCTGTACAATAGCTACCCCTATATATGGCAAAAATAAAACAATCATCGGAACAATCGCGAGCGTATACAACGGCTTAAAAATATATGAAACAATACGTGATATAAAAATCGGTGAGACCGGCGAACTCTATATCCTCGATAAAAACGGAGTTACCATTGCTAACCATAATGTAGCGCTCATTTACGCTCAAGAGAACACCTATCTAAAATCTCAAACAGATAAAAAATTGGAAAGTCTTGGCGCTTTTGAACATAAAGCAGTTCAATCGGAATCCTCCGGCTCCGGTTCCTATGAATATGACGGGGCGATAAGAGATGCTGCATACGCAAAAATTCCGACAACAGGCTGGACAATCATCACAACCGATTATCGTCAACGGTATATGGTCGCCATTAGGCTTATTATTATTATCGATACGGTATTGGTCATCGTGGTTGTCTGTATCATTTTCGGAATTTCGTTGGGACTTTCACGCTCATTGCAGCACACGGCAGATGCGCTTAAAGAAATAGCACAGGGAACGGGCGACTTAACGGTTTCGCTGCCGGTAAAGGGAAAAGATGAGCTTACCGACATCGCACGATATTTTAATGAAACAATTGGGAAAATAGCCGGCGCAATTCGCTCGATAGGAACAAGTACTGCCGATATGGAAGTAACCGGCGCCAATCTTGCAGACAATATGCTTGAAACGGCAAGTGCAATACGGCAAATCACCGCAACGACCGAATCGGTAAAAGAGAAGATGATTAATCAAGCCGCAAGTGTTACCGAAACGGCGGCAACCGTTGAAGAAATTATCAGAACAATCAAGCAGTTGAATAGCAGCATCGAAGTGCAAACCGGAAGCGTCGGACAATCTTCTTCTTCCATAGAGCAGATGGTTGCCAATATTGCATCGATTAGTCAAACACTTGGGAAAACCGATCAAATTATCAAAAATTTTATTTCTGCCACAGGAGACGGAAAGGCAGCCTTGGTAACCTCAAATACGGTAACACAGAAGATTACCGAAGAATCCGGCTCGTTAATGGAAGCCTCTAACGTTATTCAGCATATTGCATCGCAAACGAACCTACTTGCAATGAACGCCGCTATCGAGGCTGCCCATGCGGGAGAAGCAGGAAAAGGATTTGCCGTTGTTGCCGACGAAATCCGTAAACTTTCGGAAGATTCCGCACTGCAAGGAAAGACGATTACGGCAACGCTTAAATCATTAATTGCAGAAATCGACACACTGTCGGATTCATCAAAAATCGTAGAAGAAAAATTCAATGTTATTTTCGGATTAGCGGAACAAGTAAAATCCATGAGTGATCGTTTAACAGCAGCAATGAGAGAGCAGGAACATGGTAGCAAAGAAATCCTAGCGGCTATTAAAAATATCAATGCGGTAACAACCGAAGTGCAAGCCGGTTCCGAAGAAATGTTACGAGGTGGGGAAGGCGCCGCTCACGAAATGCATACACTCGACGAATTAACGCGCATTATCACCGCAAGCATGAATGAAATGGCTGCGGGTGCAATACAGATCAACAATGCCGTACAAGAAGTCAATGCAATGACGCAGAAGAATCGAGAAAGTATCGAAAAGCTCGCAGCGGAAGTAGGAAAGTTTAAGGTATAACGGCGGTGGCAAAAACAGGTAGCAGGTTTCTTCAAAAAATTCGGTTTCTGACAAACCTTGCATTTTCCGATAGCGCATCTCGATCGGATACAATCTATGTCAATTCTGCATTACTTTTTCAAAAAGAGCGGATACTAGGCATTTTTCGATTTACATACTATACTCATAAGAGTTCTGTCCGAAAATTAAGTTTGGAATAATTTCCTTGATTTACCATGTAATGTCTAAAATAGCGTCATTGCAATATAAAGACATTATTTTACACTTTGCAAACTATCGAGGAAAAACGTTTCATAAGACAGTCCGCTGCAAAAGGAGTTTTACACTATGGGAAATAATGCCACATCATCCACCTCGCACATTACCGCCTATTCCCAAAAAAATGATAGGGCGCCTATAAAGAAATATACTCGGTTAAAAAACAAATTGATTTTATCGATACTGATGTGTGTCGGTATAACCTTTATATTGATATTTGGAATTCTCGCTGGAGCAAGCTATAAGGCTGTAAAAAACAGCACTCTTGAATATGTACGCACTTTGTCTGAAAAATACGCCGGTATTGCAACAGACACACTGGAACGAGCTTTGGAAACAAGCCATATCATCAGATCGGCTATTGCATCGCTTCAAACCGTAGAACCGCATACACGGCGTAAGGTTTTGCATGATCTTGTAGAAAAAAGTCTACAAGGCAATTCCAGCTTCTTTAGTATGTGGGTGTGTTATGAACCGAATCAATTTGACGGACTTGATGCGACGTATGCCGGAACGCCTCACCACGATGAAACGGGACGTGTCATCATGTATTTTGAGAAAGACCCTGCAACAAAAACCGTAGCGGAAAATATGTTAACCAATTACGCGACTTCGGATTGGTATCTTAATTCGTTATCATCAGGAAAAGACGAGCTTTTTGAACCCTATTTAAGCTTAACCAGTACCCATGAGGAAATATTGGTTACCACCGTTACCGTTCCGCTTAAAAATAAAGAAAATAAAACAGTAGGAGTATTTGGTATCGATCTGACGCTCACAGCTCTTGCGGACGAATTGGATAACTTAAAATTGTATCAAACGGGTTTCGGCAGTTTACTCTCTTCAAGCGGTACAATTATAACTCATAAAGATAAAGAACTTATCGGAACAGTGAGAGATAATTTTCAAACAACTATCCATAATTCCGGTTCTTCATCGTCCGGTTCAACCGATGAAACCGTTTTTTTTGAAAATATCGAAGACGGCAAGAAAATGCTTCAAACTATAACACCCATTACGGTCGATCAAAATTTTGCACCATGGTATTTATTGTGTACGGTGCCGAAAGTTGAGGTCTACAAAGAGGTCAATGGAATAATACTGATCATTGCAGCAGCTTTGGTACTTTCTATTATCGTGATTGTAGTAACGCTTTCCATCAGTGTTACACAAAAACTGCGCCCTCTTTCGCTTGTTACAGCCGGATTGCGCAACATTGCACAAGGCGAAGGAGATTTAACCGTCCGGCTTCCTGTACACGGTAACGATGAAATAGCGGTTTTATCCGAATACTTTAACGAAACAATTGCGAAAATCGGTGCATCAATTAAGACAGTAGGAACAAATACCGACACAATGGAAGGAATCGGCAATGAACTTGCCTCTAACATGACGGAAACAGCCAGCGCCGTACATGAAATTAGTGCAAATATCGACGGTGTTAAACAGCAAGTACTGACCCAAGCGTCCAGTGTTAGCGAAACAGCCGCTACTGTGGATGAAATCGTCCGTATGATTAAGCAGTTGAATACCAGCATAGAAACCCAAGCTGCCAGTGTCGCGCAATCATCATCTTCTGTAGAAGAAATGGTCGCAAACATCGCCTCAATCGGTCAAACACTTGAGAAAACCGATAATGTTATCAAAACACTTACCTCCGCAACCGGCGACGGCAAAGCGACGATTGTTACATCGAATACCGTAACACAGAAGATTGCGGAAGAATCAGGTTCGCTCATGGAAGCAAGTAGCGTTATCCAGCATATTGCATCGCAAACGAATCTTTTAGCAATGAACGCCGCTATCGAAGCAGCCCATGCGGGAGAAGCCGGAAAAGGCTTTGCCGTTGTTGCCGACGAAATCCGCAAGCTAGCCGAAGAATCTTCCGTACAAGGAAAAGCCATCACAACTACCCTGAAAAACCTATCGGGCGAAATTGAAATGCTCTCCACATCTTCCCAGACAGCAGAGGAAAAGTTCAATACAATCTTCAGCCTTGCCGAACAAGTTAAGGAGATGAGTAACCGGCTTACGGAAGCAATGAGGGAGCAGGAAAACGGCAGCAGAGAAGTCCTCGCCGCTATCAAGAATATCAATATGGTA
>CAUVHB010000018.1:0-11003 GCA_963551335.1 uncultured Treponema sp. | reverse complement strand
GAAATCTGTGTATAAAAATATGCAAAGAACACAATAAGGAGCGAATAGAAGATATTATACCATACGCCATTTGGACGCAAAAACTGTGCGAGGCTGTTCAACCATCGGACATTCGGTCCTATCGTTGTCGCAATCGAAATCGGGAAAGTCAAAAACGATGATGCAAAGATGATCGGAATAACACCCGACGGATTGATCTTAAACGGAATATAGGTATTTTGACCACCATACATTTTCCGTCCGACAACCCGCTTTGCATAGTGTACCGGTATCTTCCGCTGTCCTTGCTGCTCATAAACAACCAGAACAATGATGCCGACAAACATAATCAACGCAATCACGACAAAGACGAGGTTCAACTCACCGAGCCGCACCAATCGGATCATCTGCGAAACGGCATGGGGTAACCTGACAATGATACCCGCAAAGATAATCATCGAAATACCGTTTCCGATACCGCGAGCCGTAATCTGCTCACCCAACCAAACCGTTATCATCGTACCCGTTGTTACGGTCAGCATTGAAACAAAGATGTACATAAACCGACTCTGAAGTACGATGGCGCCGGGTATCATATACGCATAAAAAGTTAACGCATACGATTGAATCAATGCGACAAATACGGTAAGGATACGCGTCCATACCTGTATCTTTTTCCGACCGCCGTCATCTTCCGCAATCTTTTTCAAACTCGGAAATACGAACAACGCAAGCTGCATCAAAATTTGAGTTGAAATATACGGCATAACGCCCAGCATGAACACGGAAAAGTTGGAGAATGCTCCGCCGACAAAGAAGTCCATATAATCGACAAAAGCATTTCCACGTACCTGCGATTGGAAATGTGCCGATAACGCATGCGGATCAATACCGGGAATAGTAAGCACCGACCCGAGCCGAAACACTATCAAAATCCCAATTGTAAACAGGATGCGATCGCGTAATTCTTTTATCCGAAATACATTTACAAATGCATTGTTAGCCATGTATGAAGCCCGCCTGTTTAGCTGTTCTGTTTAACGACCGTCCCGCCGGCTTTTTCAATCTTTGCCTGCGCCTGCGCGGAAACTTTATCGACATCAACAGTCAGCTTTTTTGTAAGCTCTCCGGAAGCGAGCACTTTCACCAAAGCCGTCTGCTTTTTTATCAGCCCCTTTGCTTTCAGCGTTTCTTTATTCACGGTTTCCCCATCGGAATACTTTTCGTCGATCATAAATAAATTTACAATCGAATAGTTTTCCTTAAAGGGATAGTTAGAAAAGCCTTTTTTCGCAACGCGGCGATACAATGGCATCTGACCGCCTTCAAAGCCGATATAGGTTTTACCGCCGGAGCGCGCATTCTGACCCTTATTTCCCTTACCCGATGTCGTACCCCGACCGGATGAAGACCCACGGCCAACAATGCGCTTTTTCTTATTAGCCCCTTTCGGCGCATTCAATATAAAATCAGACATTAATCAAGCTCCTCTGTTTCAACTAAGTGAGAAACCGCCCGTACCATACCCAAGATGGCGGGAGAAGCGGAGTGCTCAACTACGGAGTGTAATTTTCCAAGTCCCAAGGAACGAACGGTTGCACGAACCGGCTTTTTTTGCCCAATGGTACTTTTAACTAACGTAATCCGGATTTTCTTTGCCATAGTTTACCCCCAGACATCCGTAATAGATTTTCCGCGGTTCTTAGCAATCGTTTTAGCATCCATTAATTCCGATGCAGCCTCGAAAGTCGCGCGCACCACATTTACTGCGGAGTTTGACCCCAAGGACTTTGAAAGAACATTCGCTGCTCCGGCTGCTTCCATAATCGCACGGATAGTACCGCCTGCGATAATTCCCGTACCGGAACGGGCTGGACGAAGCAATACGGAAGAACCTTTGAACTTAGCCTGCACTTCATGCGGAATGGTGCCGTTTTTCAACGGAATATAAATCATATTGGCTTTTGCCTTTTCAATACTCTTCTTAATAGCCTGACTTACATCATTTGCCTTGCCGAAACCGTATCCTACGTGTCCATTCTGATCACCGACAACCGTTAAAGCGGAAAAAGAGAAACGGCGTCCGCCCTTTACAACCTTTGCAGTCCGGTTTAACTTAACCAGCTTTTCTACCAGTTCCTTCTCGCGATGCGAACTGTCTCTGTTAAAATCTTTCTGACGATCCATATCCGCTCCTAGAAATTTATTCCCGCTTTCCGGGCGCCGTCTGCAACTGCCTGTACCACACCGTGATACAGATAACCGTTTCGATCAAAAACAACCGCAGTAATATTCTTTTCCTTGAGGCGCCGACCGAGCTCTTCCCCAATTTTTGCACCTGATTCAATATTCGCCTTCAACGGCTTAAAATCTTTCTCAAGCGTTGACACGGAAGCGATGGTAATACTTGCATCATCATCGATCACCTGTACCGAAATATTCTTATTACTGCGGAACACAGTCATACGCGGTCGTTCAGCTGTTCCATAAATCCGTTTACGGATATGAACTTTACGCTTAAATCTCTTTCTATCTTTCTCGATTCGCTTTTTAAACATAGTACCTATCCTTATTTAACACCGGTCTTACCGACTTTGCGCTTAATGACTTCGGTTTCATAACGGATACCTTTGCCCTTGTAGGGTTCAGGTAATCTGAGTTTACGGATCTGCGCTGCAAATTCGCCGACTTTTTCCTTATCAATACCGGAGATAATAATTTTATTCCCTTGCGGTTCAACCTTTACCTCAATGCCGTCGGGGATCAATGCGATAAAATCGTTTGAATATCCCAAAGCCATTACCAGCAGCTTGCCTTGCACTTCGGCACGGTAACCGACTCCGTTTACAACCAAGGTTTTAGAAAAGCCCTGACTGACACCCACGACCATATTGTGAATCAAATTCCGATACAATCCGTGAAATGAGCGGGCTTCTTTGGTGTCGTCAACCCGCGATACAGAAACCTCGGAATTTTCAAACTTTACCTGTACCAGCGAATTATAGGTACGGGAGAGTTTCCCCTTGGGGCCTTCAACGGTCAATGCACCGTCGGCAATATTGATCTTTACTCCGGCAGGAACAGCTACCGGAAGTTTTCCAATTCTTGACACACTCGCCTCCTACCAAACTTTGCAGATAAGCTCGCCGCCAACCTGCTTTTCGCTTGCGTGCTTGCCGGTTATAACGCCCACCGAAGTTGAAAGAATAAGAGTGCCGTACCCGTTATATACGCGGGGAAGCATCTTATATCCTGAATAAACGCGACGACCGGGGGTAGATACCTTTTCAATACCATGGATAACGGGTAATTCATTATCATCGTATTTTAAGAACATCCGAATCGTACTTTCGCCGGCTTCGTTAAGTCTTTTAAAGTTCTTAATAAAACCTTCGGTTTTCAAAATCTTCACAATTTCAAGTTTTAACTTTGAAGAAGGAACATCGACTTTCTCATGACCGGCTGCCGCTGCATTCCGAATCTTTGTAAGCATATCTGCGACTGGATCTGAAACGCTCATCTTTTACCTCCTACCAACTTGATTTTGTGACGCCAGGTATCTGGCCTTCACTTGCTAATTTACGAAAACAAATACGGCACATCTGAAATTTCCTCATATACCCGCGCGGACGACCACATACTCTGCAGCGGTTGTACTGGCGGCTGGGATACTTCGGCGTACTGTTTGCCTTATTTATCATTGCTGTTGTTGCCATGAAAACCTCTCTTACTTTCTAAAGGGCATACCGAACTTCAAAAGAAGCGCTCGTGCCTCTTTATCGGTTTTTGCCGTCGTTACGACGTTGATATTTAAGCCCGCAATCTTTTCAATTTTATCGAAGTCGATTTCAGGGAAAATAATCTGCTCCGTAACACCTAATGAATAATTTCCTCTACCGTCAAACCCGTTCGGATTTACGCCGCGGAAATCCTTAACACGAGGCAGCGCAACGTTAATAAAACGATCCAAAAATTCATACATTTTGGCGCCGCGCAATGTTACCATCGCCCCGATTTCATGCCCTTCACGAAGTTTAAAGTTAGCGATACTTTTCTTTGCCTTTGTTTTTACCGCTTTTTGACCAGTAATAGTACCGAGATCGGTTACCGCAGCATCAAGCAATTTTTTATTTGTCAATGCTTCGCCAACCCCCATACTGAGCACGATTTTAACAAGCTTCGGCACTTGCATAACCGTAGTATAGCCGAACTCTTTCGTAAGCTCAGGCGTTATTGTTTCCGTATAGATTTTCTTAAGCCGTGGCACATAATTGCTCATTATAATACTTCTCCACCCTTACGGCAAAAACGCACTTTTTTATCGCCGTCCATCTTATATCCAATGCGAGATACGCCGCTTTTCTTACCGACTATCATGACATTTGAAATATGTATCGGCATCTCGATTTCGGCAATTCCGCCCTGATCCTGCTGAGACCGCTTGCGCAATGCTTTTTTCCCCATATTGATGCCCTGAATAATCACTTGGTTCTTTTCAGGTAAAACACGCAATACGGCGCCGCGCTTTCCTTTCTCGCTGCCCGCAATCACTTCTACCGTATCGTTCTTACGGATCTTGATTTTTCCTTCCATAAACACTCAATCTCCTTATAGAACTTCAGGCGCAAGCGATACGATTTTCATAAAATCCATATCACGCAGTTCACGCGCAACAGGTCCGAAAACACGCTTACCCTTAGGGTTCTTATTCGCATCGACCAACACACAAGCGTTATCGTCAAAGCGGATATATGTCCCGTCAGGACGGCGATATTCTTTAGAAACGCGAACGATAACCGCTTTTTCTACAGAACCCTTTTTAATTGTAGAGGTCGGAAGCGCATCCTTTACCGCTACTACAATAATATCACCGATACCGGCATACCGACGATGTGAACCGCCGAGTACCTTAATACACTGTACAATTTTTGCACCCGAGTTATCGGCAACGTTTAATCTTGTTTCTACTTGAACCATAATATAGACGCTCCTTACTCGTTATTTTGCACGCTCAATAATCTCCGCCAAACGCCAGCATTTTTCTTTGCTGATCGGGCGGTTCTCTACAATTCGCACCGTATCACCAATGTGAGCTGTATTTTGCTCGTCATGCGCCTTATACTTTTTTGTATTCAACACATACTTCTTATACAGCCGATGAAGTTTCTTGGTAGCAACCTGCACAACAATGGTTTTATCCATTTTATCGCTGGTTACCAAGCCAACAAACTCGCGGTTCCCGGATTTCTTTTTTGCCGTTGTTTCTTCCACGGGCCTGCTCCTACTCTGCACTTACGCCGGCCAGCTCTTTCTGCCGGATAAATGTGTTCAGCGCTGCAATTTCGCGGCGCATAGACCGTTTCAGCATAGGGTTTTCTACGTGTCCCACTACAAACTGAAACCTCAAATCCATATATTTTTGCTTAAGTTCGCTCCGCTTTGCCTGCAATTCGGCAAGGGATAAATCTTTATAGTTCGGCTTTTTCATTCGGAAAACTCCATCTTAGTTATCACGCGGCTGCTCGGCAAAGCGTGTCTTAAACGGAAGTTTGCTTCCTGCCAAACGCATTGCTTCTTCCGCGAGCGAGCGATCAATACCGGTAAGCTCAAACAGTACCGTTCCGGGTCGTACAACTGCCACCCAATATTCCGGAGCGCCCTTACCTTTACCCATGCGTGTTTCAGCCGGCTTTTTCGTATACGGCTTATCGGGAAATACGCGTATCCACAACTTACCGCCGCGTTTTACCTTTCTGTTTAAAGCAACACGAGCAGCTTCGAGCTGGCGATTAGTCAGCCAAAAGGGTTCAAGCGATACCAATGCAAAATCTCCAAAGTCGATATGATTACACCGTGTTGCGTTTCCCTTAACTCTACCGCGCTGAATCTTGCGGTATTTTACTCTCTTAGGACTTAAAGCCATCGCTTAATCCCTCCCTGCTTCCGCACGCTCGCCGCGACCTTTATCCGACCGAGGAGCGCGTTCCTTGCGCTGTTTTTTTAACAATAAACCGGCGTCATCTTTTTGGTCACTGCCGTACATCATACCGCTATAGAGCCAAACTTTTACACCGATTTTTCCGTAGGTGGTATGCGCTTCTGCAAAACCGTAATCAATATCCGCACGGAGTGTGTGCAACGGTATCCGCCCTTCCTTCATTTCTTCGGTTCGGGACATTTCCGCACCACCGAGACGACCTGAAACGCGGATTTTAATTCCCTGAGCGCCGGCCTTCATCGTGGAAAAGCAACCTTGCTTTAAGGCTTTTCTAAAAGAAGCGCGCCCCATCAACTGCCGAGCAACATTCTGGGCAACGAGAGAAGCATTCAGTTCAGCCCGCTTCACTTCTTTAATCTTAATCTGAACTTTTTTATTCAACTCTTTCTGAATAATAGCTCCAATCTTTTCGATATTAGCGCCTTTCGTTCCGATGATCACACCCGGCCGTGCAGTATGAATAACAATTGTTACCCGCTGAGGATGGCGGATAATTTCGATATCAGCGACATCCGCATTTTTGCACTCAGGCAGTGTCTGGAGCATTGCACGAATCTTTAAATCTTCATGCAACAAATCCGCGTATTCTCTCGGACTTGCATACCAGCGAGATGACCATGTTTTATTAATTCCAAGTCTTAGCCCGATAGGGTTTACTTTCTGTCCCATACTTACGCTCCCGCCTTTTCGTCAACTATTACCGTAATGTGACACATTCGTTTTAATTGAACATCCGCACGTCCGCGTCCGCGGCACCATAAGCGCTTCAACCTCGGCCCTTCATCAATACGGATTTCTTTGATATAGAGCATATCTTCATCCAATTTTTTATTACCGTTCAAAGCATTTGAGGCAGCCGACTTAACCGTTTGTGAAATCAGTGCAGCCCCTTTATTGGGTATATGCTCTAAGATCGCCATTGCATCGGTATAAGACTTGCGTTTAATTACATTTGCAACCGGTCGAACTTTTGTCGGAGAAGCAATAAAATACTTTATCGTAGCGCGGTAACCGTTCTTTGTAGTTGTTTCAGCCATTATATCCACCTACTTTTTTGCCGCTTTCTTATCCGAGCCGCCATGCCCGCGGAAAATACGGGTAGGAGCAAACTCGCCAAGCTTGTGTCCAACAAATTCCTCTGTGATATACACAGGGATCCATGATTTACCGTTATATACCGAAATGGTGAAACCAACCATCTCAGGTATAATCGTGGAGCATCGGGAGTAAGACTTAACCATCTTTTTCGTTTTTTGATCCCCCGTCTTGCTCATTTCAACAACCTTTTTGTACAGGCTTTTTTCTACAAAAGGGCCTTTTTTAACAGATCTTGACATTCTCTACTCCCTACTTCCGCCGTGAAACAATAAACCGATCCGAAGTATTCTTCTTCTTACGGGTTTTATATCCCTTACAAGGCTGACCCCACGGAGTAACAGGATTGCGTCCCTTACCGCGTCCTTCACCACCACCAAGCGGGTGATCAACAGGGTTCATCGCCATACCGCGTACGGAAGGACGGATACCGCGCCAACGTGCACGCCCCGCCTTTCCTAAATTGATATTCATGTGATCGGCATTCCCAACTTCACCAATTGTTGCATAGCATTTTTTATGCACCAAGCGAGTCTCACCCGAAGGAAGACGCAATGTTACGTAATCACCTTCTTTTGCCGCAATCAGCGCCGCAGCGCCGGCGGAACGAGCCATTTGTCCGCCTTTGCCAAGTGTCAGCTCAACGTTATGTACGGTAAAACCGACCGGTATAGATTCAAGCGGCAATGCATTAGCGAGCTCAAGCGCAGCCATCGTTCCGCTCATAATCTTTTGCCCAACCTTCAAGCCCTTGGGAGCAAGGATGTAGCGTTTTTCGCCGTCAGCATAAAAGATCAATGCGATGTTTGCACTGCGGTTTGGATCATATTCGATAGTGCGGACAGTCCCCGGAATACCGTACTTATTGCGCTTAAAATCAATTTCACGATACTTCCGCTTATGCCCACCACCCTGATGCCGAACGGAAATACGCCCATGGCTATCCCGCCCTGCATTGGATTTTTTTCCGGCTGTAAGGCTTTTTTCAGGTTTCTGCGCAGTGATTTCATCACGCAGCAAGTCAATTCGACCGCGCATACCCGGTGTTATAGGCTTGTATAATTTAAGAGCCATTTCTCTTCCCCTTCAAAGCAGCGTTAAGTGCTTTTACGCACCTTCAAAAACTTTAATCGATTCACCTTCAGCAAGCGTCACAATAGCTTTTTTCCAGCTTGCAGTCTTACCTGCCCGATAGCGAACCCGACGCATTTTCCCGTCGACGTTTACAACAGCACAATTAAGCACTTTTACATTAAAAAGCTTCCGTACTGCTTCCTTAATCTGCACCTTTGTAGAGCGCGGATCTACCTTAAAAACATATTTACGCTGCTCACGCATCTCGTTCGATTTTTCCGTAAGCACAGGCGCTATAATAACATCAGTATATTGCATTACTCAGCCCCCTCAACCGCATAAAAGCTCGAAAGATTTTTTGCAGCAGACTCAAGAACCAACACTTTCCGCCCATAAAACAGATCGTGTGCGCGCAAACGGTTGTACGTCAAAAACGATAGCGTAGGAATATTTTTCCCCGCACGCTTGAGCATTGCGTCATCATCTTTCAACACAAGCACAGTACGCTCATCTTGAACAAACGCCTGCAATATCTTCACAAGATCTTTCGTCTTACCGGTTTCAACCGTAAAATCTTCTATAACAACAAGGCGATCTTCATCCTGAGCCTTCAAGCTCAAGATAGACTTCATCGCCAAGCGTTTCGCTTTTTTAGGAATCGCATAACTATAATCACGCGGTTTCGGCCCAAAAATCGTGCCACCACCAATTAAAAGCGGTGATTTTTTATCACCCCGACGAGCACGACCCGTACCCTTCTGCTTATACGGCTTTGCATTGGAACCGTTTACTTCAGCACGACCTTTCGTACAAGCCGTACCAACCCGCATATTTGCTAATTCATTTGTAATGGCATAGTAAATGACATCTTCATTAACAGGCAAGCCGAACACCGCATCGTTAAGTTCAATTGTCCGCAATTCCTTACCATCAATCGAATAGACTTTCTTTTCCATTCTCTTCTCCTGCCGTTATTTTTCCCGTTTTACAGCGGATTTAAGGAACACAACCGCATCCTTTTTACCGGGAACGGAACCACGCACCATAACGACGCCCAATTCGGGATCAATTTTTTCAATCCTCAAATTCTGCACAGTTACTCGTTCGGCACCCATATGACCGGGCATCTTCACGTTTTTAAACGATCGCCCTGGACTCGTACACTGCCCTGTCGAACCGGGTTCACGGTGAAACTTTGAGCCATGAGAAGCGCGTCCACCGCCGAAACCATAGCGCTTTACAACACCCTGGAAACCCTTTCCTTTTGAAATTGCGGTGATATCAAGGTATCGAACAGATTCCAAAACTTCGACGCCGATTTTCGCACCAACAGTAACTTCTTTATCGAAACCTCTAAATTCTTTCAAAAGACGGACAGGCGCAACACCTTCTGCAAACTGATTTGCATACACCTTTGAAACACGCCCTTCTTTCAACTCACCTGCCCCCAGCACAACCGCTTCATACCCAAAGTGATCTGCATCTTTCACTGCAACCACCGTGTTCGGCACTACTTGTAAAACGGTAACAGGTGTCAGCCGCCCCTCGTCATCAAACAACTGGGTCATGCCGATTTTCTTACCAATCAGACCAACCATAACTCACAACTCCTTGAGAAACTCATCGCTTCTCCGGTACGCACATCCTGATTAAATGCCGTCTACCGTTCTTTTATTGTTTAATTTCTACATCAACCCCTGCCGAAAGCTCCAACGCCATTAAAGCATTCATCACTTCCGCAGAAGGTTCAATAATATCGATCAATCGCTTGTGCGTCCGCATTTCAAACTGCTCACGCGACTTTTTATTTACGTGCGGCGACCGCAACACGGTAAATTTATTGATGCGTGTAGGAAGCGGAACCGGCCCTAGCACCTTCGCCCCAACCCTCTGTACAGCTTGTACAATCGCTTTAGAACTTTGATCAACCAACTCAACATCAAATCCGCGAAGTTTAACGCGAATCTTTTCCTTAGCCATATTTCCTCCGTATAAAAACAAGCGGCCGAACGCCATCATTCGACCGCCCTGCTTTTTATTACGCTAAAATCTCCGTAACCTGTCCGGAGGCAATAGTCCGGCCGCCTTCACGTATAGCAAGCTTCAACCCCTTATCCATAGCGATAGGATGGATCAACTCACCAATAACTTTGGTATTATCACCCGGCTTAACCATGTCAACACCATCCGGCAATGTAATGGTTCCGGTAATATCGGTCGTTCTGAAATAGAACTGAGGGCGATACCCTGTAAAGAACGGGCTATGACGACCACCTTCATCCTTGGAAAGAACGTAAATCTGCGCTTCAAATTTAGTGTGCGGCTGAATGGTACCCGGCTTAGCCAATACCTGACCTCTTTCAACCTCTTTCTTATCAACACCGCGGAGCAAGAGACCGACGTTATCACCAGCCATACCCTGATCCAGCAGCTTGTTGAACATTTCAATACCGGTAACAACTGTTTTCTTCGTCGGCTTAATACCAACAATTTCAACTTCTTCGTTAAGATTAATAACACCGCGCTCGATACGTCCAGTCACAACAGTACCACGCCCAGAAATCGTAAAGATATCCTCAATCGGCATCAAGAAAGGCTTTGCATCATCGCGGACAGGATCAGCAAAATAGCTATCCATAGTCTGCAACAACTCTTCGATACAAGCGGTATCTCCAACAGAAGCGCCGTCAGCCAATGCCTTAAATGCAGAACCTTTGATAATCGGCGTATCACGAGGGAAGCCGTAAGACTCAAGTGTTTCACGAACTTCTTCTTCTACCAATTCGATAAGCTCAGGGTCATCAACGAGGTCAACCTTGTTAAGGAAAACAATAATAGAAGGAACGCCTACCTGGCG
>CAUVHB010000017.1:0-11635 GCA_963551335.1 uncultured Treponema sp. | reverse complement strand
CCATGGAGATAAGCATTCCCTTACGTTTATATTTTTGTTTTACTTCTTCCGATGTGAATCGTTAGCTGCAACCCAAGCTTCGTATTCATTTGCAAGCTCGGCGGGAGTTTTCTGCCCAATCATAACTGCCTGAATACCGGGGTTAAGCAAGCTGTTTACCCCTTCGCTGTCCATCTTCGCATCGATAACATAGCCCATACTCTGATTATTAATCAGGTTAATGTATTGCTTTGTGAGCTGATCGATATCGAATTTTGAAAGGTCGAGCTTATAGGTTGTAGTAGTACCGTACTTTGTCAAAATTTCGCACGCTTCTTTACCGGACATAAAGGAGATAAACTTCCAAGCAGCATCGGCTTTTGCGCCGGTTAATTTTGCATTCATACCGAAAGATTCACCGGTTGTTGCAGCGCTGGAACCGTGTGTTACCTCTCCTGTAACAGCAGGGAAAGCCATCAACTGATACTGTGCATAGTCTTCCGGTTTTGCAGCCTTTTTCAATGCGGAAATACGCCAACCTGCATCCAAAAGATACACGGCTTTGTCGGCAATAAATTCACCCCAAGAAGCGGTACCTTCCATCTGGTTTACTCCGGGCGGGAAGAGTTTTGAATCAGTCATCTTTTTAATTACATTGATTGCATCGACGAATTGCTTGTCGGAGAACTTCGCTTTTCCGACCATCGCTTTATCAAACCATGCAGTTCCTGCCATACGGTCAGTTAGCATAGATAATAAGAGCGACTGAGCCTGCCACTGTCCTTTATTAGCAAAAGCAAGCGGCGTTAAACCGGCAGCTCTAATAGTAGAAACTTGAGCAATCATTTCGTCAAGGGTCTTCGGGGTAGTTAACCCAAGCTTTTTCTGAAGCTTCGGATTGACATACACAACCGTACATACCGCAAGGTTCGGTGAGATAATGTAGATTTCACCATTCGGTCCCTGGGGTGACCAAATAGCAGGATTATACTTGCTTTTCAGATCATCCGTCAGATAGGGGCGGAGGTCTTTTACCATACCGCGGTCAAGCACGTAGCCTGAACGGGCTCCGGCATAGGTGGTGAATACATCGGGAATATCTCCTGAAGCAGCCATAATTTGGAACTTATCATGGAATGCTTCGCCGTTTACGTACTCGAATTCAAGTTTGATGTTCGGATACTTTTTTTCAAATGCTGCAACGGTCTCGGGCCAGTACGCCGACTGCGGATTGGCCAAATCCATCTGCATATACACCGAAAGCGTTACCGGTGCATTCGGATCAGTCTTTGCATTGTCCCCTTGTCCCATTGCAAAAACAAATGCAACAGAACACAAACACACAAACAATAGCGCAATGCTTTTTTTCATTGCATCCTCCTCAGATAGACAACTGTAAATTCGGATATGAATTTCCAATTGTCAACTTTAAATATAATAGATGGTAACTAGTATATCATTGATTCACGCTTTTTACCAGCAAAAATTTTTCAAAATGTTGAATAAAATTTTGTTCAACATTGCTTGAAATCCGCTCAATGTTCACCGCATTTTAGAGAATGCTTACTCAAATCAGGCTCTCAGCGGCGATATATTTGGGCTATCCCAGAAGCGCCCGTTCCAAATATTCAAAACATTCCTGTAAGTCAGTGCAGCGAAGAACCGCGTAATCGTCAAAATATGTCGGCTGTTCGTTCACAATGGTAACCGCGCCACCTGTTTGCAGCGTCAGCTGAGGCAGCGCCGCTGCGGGGTAAACGGTAAGGCTACTGCCCAATACCATGAGTAAATCCGCTCTGCTGCACTCCTTTTGAGCCTCCGTTATCGCTGCAACGGGGAGCGCTTCACCAAAAAACGTAATATCCGGCTTTAATGCATGATGACACTTGGGGCAGAGCGGTACCTCGCCTTTGCTGGCAGTCTCGACGACATCCTCAAAGGTTGTACTATAGGAACAATGCGTACAGCTATGCTTGGCAGGTGAGCCGTGTACCTCAATAACGTGTGCGCTGCCAGCCTTTTGATGCAATAAATCGATATTCTGGGTAATGAGCGCCTTGAGTATTCCACGAGCTTCCAGCCCTGCAAGCACCTGATGCACAATTGACGGCTTTTTTTCTGATAATCCGTAGATAAATTCTTTCGCAAGCCGGTAATACACAGAAGGAGTTTCTCTAAATACTTCGATATCGAACATTTTATCGGTTTCTGGCAACGTATAAAGCCCGTTTTTACCTCTAAAATCCCGAATACCCGACAAGGTACTTACCCCAGCGCCGGTAAAGGCAACGCAGTGCTGAGCCGCTGCTATACGATCCGCCAATTCCTGATATACTGCTTCGTGTTGCATACGAACTTCCTTTAGCTTCACTTCGCCTGTTTTGACGCTTCTACGGCAAGGGTGTCGCAGAGTTCGTTGTACTGGTTGCCAGCGTGTCCCTTTACCCACATCCATTCAAGGCTCACTTGCGATGCAAGCGCGTCAAGCTGCTGCCAAAGATCTTGATTTTTTACCGGTTCTCTGGCGGCTGTCCGCCAACCGTTCAGCTTCCACTTTTTTATCCACGAAGAAATCCCCTGCTGCACATACTGAGAGTCCGTGTGTAGGGTTACCGGACAATCGGCATAGCTCGGCGCTATCTTTTCTTGATACGCGATCAGCGCTTGAATCACTGCAAGTAACTCCATTCTATTATTAGTTGTCAGTTTTTCTCCACCGGAACCCCGCAGCAATTCCTGCTCCGACTGCTCACCTTGCACATCTTTAAGAATCATCACAAACGCCCAGCCGCCCGGCCCTGGATTTTGAGAACAGGCGCCATCGGTATACAATTTAATTTTTTTCATAATACTATCTCCCGTTGCAGGACAAGCGCATCAACCTTTTGAAAATATACGGTACATCTACTGCGTCACACGGCAAAAAAGTGTCCTCACCATATCAGAACCGCCACGGATGGCGGTGGCTCTAAACAGCAGCGCGTTTGCAGGGCAAACACGTAGGTACAAAATGTACAAGGATGTACATTTTGTACCGTGCCTGCGGTACTTTTTTGCCTAACCCCTTGTATCTGCACCATCTATTTTCAAAAAACAGGCGCTACAGAACGGACACGGATGTCCGTGTTTCCAAACAGAAGCGATGTTTTTGCGTGAGCAAAAACTCGCGCCCAGAAGTGTACACGGATGTACACTTCTGGACAATCCCATTATTCTGCGATTTTTGTTTATCTATCTGATGCGCTTGACCTTCCTTAAAATAAACTGTGCAAAATTTTAACAAAAATTTTGCACAAAAGGAAAGCGCCCGCTTGAAATATTTTTAGTGCGGTTGCCCTTTCATCCATATATCTGCGACTTCGGCAAGAAGCGAGTCGGTCATTTCCCAGCTCATACAAGGGTCGGTAATCGATTTGCCGTATTCGCTCTTTTTTGAGCAACGCTCCAACGGGACAGAACCCGCCTGAATAAAGCTTTCGAGCATACAGCCGCGGATTGCTTCAAGCGGTGGCGCTTCCAACCTCAGGCGCAAACTTTCGAGGAGAATGTCCCGTTGCTTTTCCGGCTGCCGCTGGGAATTGCCGTGCGAACAGTCAATCAATACCGCCGGATGGATTCCCTGCGCCACCAAAAGACGGCAGCTTTCTTCTATTGAACTCCTGTCGTAGTTTGTCCCGTGAATGCTGCCCCGCAATACAAGGTGCGCGTATTCGTTACCGCTCGTGTGCATCACGGCGGGGCTGCCGTTCTCCATAATTCCAAGAAAGGCGTGCGGCTCCCGTGCGGAAACAATCGCGTTTACCGCCGTGCCAATATCGCCGTCGGTGGGGTTCTTAAAGCCGACCGCCATCGACAGCCCCGAAGCAAGTTCCCGATGTATCTGACTTTCGGCAGAGCGCGCACCGATAGATGCCCAGCTGATAAAATCCGCCGTATATTGCGGCACAATAGGGTCAAGCAGTTCCGAAGCGGTCGGCAGTCCTAGTTCGGTAATCGCGCTCAGTGTCTTACGCGCGGTCTCTAACCCGCCGGTAATATTGATAACCCCATCAAGAGCCGGCTCTACGATTAAACCGCGCCAGCCTAGACCAGTACGCGGTTTTTCAAAATACACCCGCATGATAATACAAAAGCAGTCGCGATATTTTGCACGCAGACGCACCAGCCGATTCGCATAATCCAGCGCAGAGACTGGGTCGTGGATAGAACACGGACCGACAATCAATAAAAACCGGTCGTCCGCGCCGGAAAGTATCGCTTCCACCTCTTTCCTACCGGTGAGTACCGTCTGAGACGCTTTTTTCGATACAGGAATTTTTTCACGCATAAGCTGCGGCGACATGAGCGGATGAACACGCTCAATACGCCGATAGTATAATAGCGGGCGGCTAGCCATGGTCAAGGCGACTCTTCAACATCCGTACTGTCGGAAGTTCGAGCAATATCGATAAGTGTGAACAGGAGGATAACAAACAGGGGCCCGAGCACAATACCATTCAACTTAAAAAACTGGATACCGCCAAGTATCGAAAAGAAGATGAGCAGTGGGTGTATCTGCACGCGGTTTTGCAAAAACATCGGCCGTAAAAAGTTATCCACAGAACTGATAAAAATGCCTGCAACGCAGAGAAAGAGGATACCTTTAAATACGCTCGCTGTTAACAGCATTTCGATTCCAATCGGCGCCCAAACCAACGCGCAACCGAAGAAAGGCAAAAACGAACTAAAAAAAGTTAAAAACGATAACAGCAGCGCGCCTTCCACCTGAAAAAGCGTGTACACGATAAACGCCGCTACAAACTGGCATATTGATACCAGAAAGTACCCCATAAATAGATTGCTGATAGTGTCCTTTATTTTCGCCGCAAGTTTTTGCCCTTCCGACACCTGAATCGGGATGGCCGTTACCAGCACTGAACCGAGGTATTGCCCATCGATAAAAAGAAAATAGAGAGAAAAACACATGAATAGCAGCGAAATCACAAAATTCCCAATGTTTTTTGCAATACTCGTTGCATAGCGGACAATGGTATTTGTATATTGCAGAAAGAAATTCATCACTTCTTTTTTGACATCGAATACCGAAAGATCGATTGTTCCCATCGAAATCTGCATAACCAATTCATTCAGCGGCGCGTCTTTGTCCATCCTCAATACCTGCGGATGCGTAACGAAAAAGTTCATTATTTTCTTTACGAACATCTGCCCCTGTCCAACCAGTTTAATAGCAAAAAAGAATAAAATTCCGGCAACCAGTACGATAATGCCAACCGAAAATGAAGCGGCGATAATCCGTTGCTGCATTTTAAACCATCGAGACTCAGGATTCAGCTTTTTAAGCAGTGCATGATAGAGCGGCCCAAACATGATGTAGAGGATTGCCGACCATAACAGCACGCTTGCGTAAGGCAAAAATACCCGCGCGACCAGCACAACGGTAATTGCCAGTATGATAAAAAACGAAACAGTTTGAAACTTCAATGATTTTTGCATTCTTACTTTGTTCCGCCTGCTGAAGTTGCAGCTTCGATGTCCTTAAAATATCGAACAGTTCCCACACGGAGCTCATCGGTAGCCGGTTCGTCGCACACGATAATTGCATGAGCGTGCAGCTGTAGCGCGGAAATCGTCCAGATATGATTAACGCTGCCTTCTACCGCATGCCGGACAGCCCGCGCTTTGTTATAACCGGTTGCGAGGATCATCACCTCTTCCGCATCGGTAATCGTGCCAATGCCAACGGTCAACGCGGTCTTAGGCACCGCTGTCGTATCACCATCGAAAAAGCGGGCATTCATTGCGATCGTATCTTGCGTCAGTGTTTTTTGGCGGGTGCGGGATGAAAGGGAAGAGCCGGGTTCATTGAAAGCGATATGTCCGTCCGCTCCGACCCCACCCATAAAGAGGTGAATTTTTCCATAGCGCGCGATCGCCGCTTCATAGCGTTCACATTCCGCTTGCGGGTCTTTCGCCATTCCGTCTAAAATGTGAATGTTTGCCGGCTCGATGTCGATGTGCTTAAAGAAGTTTTCATGCATAAAGTAGTGATAGCTTTGCGGATGATCGGGGCTTAAACCGACATATTCATCCATATTAAAAGTAACCACGTGCTTGAACGAAATCTTCCCTTCCCGATACCGTTTAATCAATTCATGGTACACACCGAGCGGCGTGGAACCGGTCGGCAAACCGAGTACAAACGGTTTTGAGGCTGTCGGAGCAAAGTCCGCAATTTTTTTGCAGATATAGTCTGCCGCCCATAGAGAACAGGCTTCATAATCAGGTTTTATTATTAAACGCATAGTATCTCCTATACATTGTGCAGAATATGCGGGTAGCTGCGACAACCGAAGTCGTGGGCGCTACCGCTTTATAATCGGGAACTACTAAAAACAGAAATTTTTAGAAGCTGCCCTTAAAAAGAATTTTTCTTTAAAGAGCCTTTAATAACCGTCGCGAGGACATTGAACTGCTTATCAAATACGATAAGGTCGCCTTCGTATCCCGGCATAATGGAACCCCGCTTGGAATACCGCATAATCTCAGCCGGATTTGCAGAGCCAAAGCGGACGGCTGTTTCTACCGGAAACCCGAAAGACACAAGATTCTTAACGCCGCGGATCATCGATAGGCTTGAACCGGCAATAACGCCGTCAGTCTTACGGTGGAAACATCCGCCTTGGAGCACCACTTCCTCTCCGTTCGCAATCAGCGTACCTTCCTGCTGTTCAGTCGGTTTAAGGCTATCGGTTATTAAAACAATCTTATCGATGGGCTTATCCCGTGCTAAAAGCCGGATAAGATCAGGGTGAACATGGATACCGTCTGCAATAATTTCGCAGGACATTTCCGGATGAATCAAAATAGCGCCAACTGCGCCCGGATTGCGGTGATGCATCTGGCTCATCGCGTTAAACAGGTGCGTTGAATGTAAAATCCCTGCCTGTATTCCTTCAAGCATATTTTCGTAGAGCGCATTGGTATGCCCCGCTTGCAGCACAATATTTTTTTTGATGCAGTAGAGCGCCAGCTCGCGCATATTTTTCAGCTCCGGAGCCACCGTCATATTGACGATATTGCCGTTTGAGGCAGCCCACAGTTTATCCATTAAATCCAAATTGACGGGGCTGATTGCAGAAGGACTCAACGCTCCGGGTTTTTCCGGCGAAATAAAGGGGCCTTCAAGGTGCAGCCCCATAATGGTTGCTCCCTCTTCATGACCCATTGCATCGACAATCGCGCGGATGCATTTCGTCATATTCTCCGGTTCAGTCGGATAGAGCGTAGGATTAAAGGCCGTTACGCCGTATTCCGCCAATGCTTTCGACATACCAAGTATGGAATCGGGGGAGTTATCTTCCGTGCCAAACCCTGCAAAGCCGTGAATATGGGTATCGATGAGCCCCGGAGCGAGATAAGCCTTATCGACATCGATGATACGCACGTCCGGAGAAAAACGCTTATTTAAAAAGCGGCGTTCGCTAAAGACATCTTCAATCTTCCCGTCCTTAACATAGACACAGCCGTTTTCCATCAATGAGTAACCGGTTACTACCGTCGCATTATGAAAACAAATCGCATTTTCCATAATTTTCTCCAAATCTGCGGAATTTTAGCAAAAAAACGGTAAAAAGCCTAGAGGTCGCAAAAGAATGTGCGGGTATTAAACCATCTGTACGAATAATGGCATCAGATATTAGACCTGTTCCGAAACTTCCATTTTCGAATAGGTAGACGAGTTCTCGCATCGCACAAATAGCACCCTAAAATGTAACAGTTGAACAAAGTGTGCACTTTGGAAACTGCTGCATTGATGTGCGGAACGCGCATACGTTAATACGCGATGTTTGCGAAGCAAACTCGACGTGTTTTTCAGCCGCGCTATTTCAGCGGCTGAAAATAAACATACGATTTAAAACATCGCATTTCAAGGTAACCTGCTCAGAAAGGTCAGTTTCCGAACAAGTTTATTGCTTGAAAAATGCATTTTTAGATAACATTTTATTGTAAAGTATGCTATAATATTTTTATATGGATTTACAGGGGAAAAGCTCCGAACTCGGTTTGCGGTGTAAACAACAGAACATGACTATCGGAGCACGAAATCGCGTTATACGTAATATCTATCATCTTGTAGCGACACGTCGATCGTTCTTAATTCTGGGACATAAAAGCCCTGATGAAGATTGCTATGCCTCGACGGTTGCCAGCGCTCTGTTATTACGGAAGTTTAACAAGCACGTTAGTGTTTTTTTAGAATCCCCACCACCTGAAAACCTTACATTTCTCAACTCCATCTGCAAATATAACAAGATCAATGTGTATTATGGGACAATGCCGACAATCCGTTCCGTCGAAGTCTTGTGTACCTTGGACACACCGAAACCCAGTATGCTGGCAACAGCCGGTTGTATCGATCATTTTCTTAAAAATCCTTTAATCCCCAAAATTGAAATCGATCATCACTTTGGCTCCGATGCCGGATATATCGGGGATGCTGACTATTCATTAGTTCTCCATGCATCAAGCACCTGCGAAATCTTGTGCCGGCTCTGTTATAAGCTGGCAAACCATCCCGAAATACGGCGTCGTTACAGCATCGAAGAACTGTATTCAAGAAATCTGGTGCTTACGCTGTTAACCGGTATGCTTGGGGATGCCAAAATGGGGAACTATATCTCTAATCCGCATGATAAAGAAGTGTTTGAATACTTTTCCAAGCATTTGAATTTGATGCTGCGAATAAGCACCAACTCGTCGGGAACTACGAAAAAAATTGAATCGATGGAACGGCTTCTGAATGTAATGGAAACAACCAATGCCGAAACAGAAAAAGTCTACAATACTATTATCAGCCGCGCTGTGTATACCGATCAAGTCGGAGCAGTCATCCTATCGGCAGCTGAATCCGATACGTTTTTGAAAAGTATCGAATACACACAATTTATCGGTATGATTAAAGTTGCAACAAACACCATTGCAGAAAGGGCTGGGGGCGTTGGCATTTCCGTCTATTATGATACCCCCGATAAGTCCAATAAAATACAGTGCCGTATCCGCGCAAGCGAGGCAGTACGCGGTATCGATTTACGCCCGATTCTTGCCCGTTTTAAGATTATGGACGGAGGAGGTCATCCCGGTGCGATTGCGTTTCGGCTGCCTCGAGAATCCGGACATTTGCTTCACTCATTGTTTGCAGATATAGAAGCCTTTATTAAACAACACATATTGATATGAAGCAAAACTTTCAACTCCTCATGGAACAAACAATCGCGGAACTCGACCATGCTTTTACTGCCGAAGCTCCGCCGCGGCTTATGCTGCACTCGTGCTGCGCGCCGTGTAGTTCTTCGGTCATAAAACGGCTGGCAGAGCATTTTAAGCTCACTGTCTTCTATTATAATCCTAATATTGATACTCAGCTTGAATACCATACCCGGGCGGATGAACAAATCCGTTTAATTGAACAGTATAATGGGTCAATGGCATTTCCGTATCAGATTGACTATGTGATACGAGACTATAACCACGAAGCATTTCTTGAAATAGCGCAAGGCTACACGGATGTGCCGGAAGGCGGAGCGCGGTGCTTCCGATGCTACCAGTTACGGCTTGCGGTAACAGCGCGCGAGGCAGCCGCTCAAGGCTTTGATTTTTTTTGTAGCACGCTTTCGCTCAGTCCGCTTAAAAGCGCGGCAAAAATCAACGAAATTGGGATGGCGCTTGCCACAGACAAATGCCGCTGGCTACCGAGCGACTTTAAGAAAAAAGACGGATACCTTGAATCGATTAAGCTAAGCAAGGAATTGGGGCTGTATCGACAGGATTATTGCGGATGCGAATTTTCAAAAAAACACCTGATGCAATAGGCTAGCCCCCCCTTATCATGTCTCTTTCGAGGAAAGTTTTTTTGTTATAAGCCTTTATCTTCCACCCGTATAGCGGGTGGAAGATAGTGAAAATATTTTGCGCTGCTCCATATTTTTCACCGGCTTACGAATCGGTAATCAACACCCCAACGCAGATTTCTACCGAAAAACGGCGGGTATCCTCCCCTCCGCACGGATAAAAACCGGAGCTGATAACCTGTTTTCCTATATCCGTGCCAGCGCACCCATCGGATCCCACGGCTCAAGCTGTACAAGCGGCTGTTTTAAGGCGTCGAGCCATTTTTGTTCAACAAAGGTCTTTTCTACCATAATTTGATAGGTATATTCATCGAACCACGCATCGGACATCGAGAACATTCCTTTCTTGCCGGATTCATCACCCCACGAATTTTCTACCTGCCATTTAATCGGCTTACCTGATTTATCCAGATCGACACCGGTCAGCACCATCGCGTGGGTAAGGAGGCTATCGCCGTAATCGAGCCGTTCCGCTTTGGTAAACTCAGGCAGTTCGCCGAGCGTTTTATCGTAGCGATAGACTTCCGTGTCCATAATACCTTCAGGACGGCAGATATACGGTCCCATATCGCAGCCGAACCAGACGGGTTTACCAGCTTTAATCGAGTTAATAGCCGCCGTTTTGAGTACTTCAATCGGTACGTTGATGTAGTGAATGGGTTCTGCCTCTTTCACGGAACCAAGGAATTTTACCGTGTAGGCTCTGCCGTAAGGCTTATCCGCCGTCGGCGCATTGATTAAGCTGATTTTATCATCCAGATTCCAACCCACGTACTCCTTAAAGAACTGCTGCGGCGTAATCTGCTCTGCCTTGTGAAATTTTTTATCCTTATCGCGACATTCAAAGTCGAATACGCGGGGAGGCTCGCCGAGTGCCTTAACCAAAAAACTGTAGACATGGGAAAGATATGCTTCCTTGTCTGTGCGAAGCTCTGTGATAGACTTTCCAGCCTTGTGTCCTGCCCGGAGAAGCTGTGCGTACTTGCGGAGGCGATGGGTTAATTCGGCAACAAAGAAGCGTGTATCAGAGGAATGAAAGGTTTCGGGCATCACATCCTTAGGCACAGCGCCGTATTTTTTCAAAATACCCGCGAACATATCCCACTGTCCGCCGTCTTGAATAGGATTAGCCAGCAAATGCGCCAACAGCCGCCCTTCAAGCGGTTCGTCAAGAGTTTCCAAAATACTTTCGAAAAAGTAATTGGACTTTTCAAGTTTATCCCAAAAAAGCGTATAGTTCTGGGAAAGCTCAAATGTTTCCAGATTGAGTTTTTCCATTATTTCTACACGGGCGGCATTTAGCGAAGCAAACATCCAACAGCGACCGCTCTTTTTTTGATTGGTAATTTCTCCGCGTTTTGTCTCGTGAGAAAAATAAAAGTTATGTCGGCGCCGTACATCATAGTTAAACGATGCGTCTTCAATGCCGCTCTTCGCAACAGCCCCTGCAATCAGTGCATTGGCGGGCTCTGCGCGGTAATCGCTTGCAAACTTTTTTAAAAGTTCGGGTGAAATATTCATATATAACTCCTTTATAACACATCTCGGTTTGGCGTATCGTATGTAAACTAACGGTAATCATAATACATCGCATAGGTCATAAAATCAAGGTATAACTTCGGCTGCTAACATTGCGCAGCCTCGTTAACCGATGAGTTTGCTTAGCGCAAACATCGCTGATTGATGTGTACGGTTTTCGCGCACTAATTGAACAACTTCCAAAGTTGATACTTTGTTCAGTTGTTCAA
>CAUVHB010000016.1:0-11719 GCA_963551335.1 uncultured Treponema sp. | reverse complement strand
AGCGTACAGGAGGTTTCCATGCAGAACAATGCGAAAAAAGAACTGGGTGTTCATCCTTTTTTATTCCCGATGCCGGTCTTGATGGTAGCGACATACGATGAAAACGGCACAGTCGATGTGATGAATATGGCGTGGGGCGGTATCTGCGCTGAAAATATGGTACTGATGAATATCGATGAAGGGCATAAGACGGCAGCGAACCTCAAGCATAAAAAAGCATTTACGCTCAGTGTTGCCGATATTCCTCATATTGCAGAAGCTGATTTTTTCGGCATCGCAAGCGGGAATACAATGCCGGATAAATTTGAACGCAGCGGTTTAACCGCAGTAAAAAGCCAAAAAGTCGATGCACCTATTATAGAAGAATTCCCGCTCACCCTTGAGTGCAAGGTTGTCGAGATAAAAACCGCGGTGTTCGGATTCTATGTTGTCGGAGAGATTGTTGGCGTTCTTGCGGATGAGGCAGTACTGAACGAAAAAGGCAAGGTTGAGCCGACAAAACTGAACGCCTTTATTTTTGACCAATTTCAAAACGGCTACTATGCCATCGGCGAAAAAGTCGGTCAGGCATGGAAGTCGGGCGCCGGTTTGATGAAAAAATAGCGAAGACGTACACAAAAAAGAGCGAAAGCACGCACACCCCGCCGCTGCATTTGACCTAGTATTCGTCCGCGGTGAGCAGTGCCAGTTCGTCGCGCATGGAACGCCAGCTTTCGTAGCGATCGGGGTGGATATGCTCTGCGTCCAGTTCTTCTAAGATACAGCAGCCGCGCTCGTGAATGTGCGAACAGGAAAGTCCGAAAGCGCACTGGAGCGCCGCCGCCTCCATTTCGGGAAAATAAAAAATCACTTCTTCCGGTTTAATGCCCCATAGCGCAAAGTGTCTGATGCCGGGCGTGTCGATGATATTGAACGGTAGCTGCGTTCCGTCGTGAGCGGTAAAGGTCATCGGTAAAAAAACGCCCTGCGTTGTCGTATGGATACCGCGGTCGTACTTAAACGAAATGTCGGCGGTTTTGAGCGCAAGGCTGGGGTCAAGGCTGTTCAGTAAGCTCGACTTCCCGACGCCCGACTGTCCGGTAACAGCGCAGGTTTTACCCGAAAGGAGGCGGGCGAGCGGTTCAAGCCCTTCCCCCGTCTTTGCAGATACCTCGCATACCTGTATGCCGACGCGCTGCCAATCCCGTATCCGTTCCCGCACTGGTTCCGAAATGCCTAAATCGATTTTGTTCACGATGATAAGTGCGGGAATACTTTCTATACCTCATACTGTGCTTTCCAAAGCCGAGCATAGTAAGCGTCCTTTTCCAAAAGTTCATCGTGTTTTCCTTTTTCGATAAGACAGCCTTTTTGAAACACAAGAATTTGATCTGCCTTTTGAATAGTCCTTAAATGATGAGCGATCACTATGACCGTTCTATTTTTTGCAAGTTCTGTAATGGCATCCTGTATTAAAGATTCATTTACGGGATCGACATTGCTGGTCATCTCGTCGAGGATTAAAATCGGAGCGTCTTTTAAAAATGCTCGTGCAATGGAAATCCGCTGTCTTTGCCCGCCGGATAAGAGACCACCGTTTTCTCCAATATCCGTTTCATAGCCTTTCGGCAAGCTCATAATAAAATCGTGAATCTTTGCCTTTTTTGCAGCTTCGATGATTTCTTCTTTTGTTGCTTCTTTTTTTCCTACTCGGATATTTTCCTCGATGGTGTTATCGAAAAGCTGCACATTTTGCATAACAATGCTGATGCGATCTAAAAGTTCATCGTAGGGAATATCCCGAATATCGGTACCGCCGAGTGTAATACTTCCGCTTTGCACATCGTAAAACCGCAAAAGCAAATTCGTAACCGTCGTCTTACCGCTTCCCGATTCTCCTACAAGCGCAGTCATCGTTTTTTCCGGAACGGAAAAAGTTACTCCATTCATTTTGAACTCATCTTGTTCATAAGAAAATGCTACATCTTTAAAAACAATATCGTTTTGAGCAGGAGTAACTCCGTCCGTTTTATCGGCTATTACCTCGGCATGAAGAATTTTTCCCAAGCGGTGATAGCTATCTACGGCAGACACATAATACATATAGTGCATTTCCATAGCTGCAAAAGGTTTATAAAATTCTTTTGAAATGACTGCGATAATCATAAATCTGAACACATCAATGCTTCCGCGTAATGCGGCAAGACCGGAATAAATAAAAAGAACAAAATACCCTGCATCGATTAAAAACGAAAAGAGTGAAAGCTGTCTTGCCTTAAAACGGGAAGCAGCCTTACTTGTTTCTCCGAATTTTTTTGTCTTTGCAAAAAGCTCATTATCCAGACTTTTATTATGCGAAAAACTTTTGAGCACCGGAATACCGTGTACATATTCGACAAATAAACTCACCATATCGGCAAGGGCGGAATTATTGTTCTGCTCCGTTTTTTGTGCTCCCTTAATTGTGTAAAAAAGGTAGGCAAGCGGAAGCGGAAGCGGCGCGGCCATAACAAGGGCTGCACTAAGATTGATAAAGCAAAGACCTATAAATACCGCAAGAGCAATGAGAAAATCACCGAACATCCGCGGCCACATATGACCGACTACCATGGACATATTGTCCACATCTTTATGAAGAATTGTATTTAATTCTCCCAGCCGTTCATTCGTATAAAAGCCCAAACTAAACAGCTTTAATTTTACAATCATCCGCTCCCGTATTTGCTGCACCACATCAAAGCCGGCCCCGTGTTTTTTTAAGTCGGCAATCATATTGCAAAGGCCCTTAAAAACGACCAAGCCTATCAGCGTTGCAAAAGCCCCGTAGAGTCCCTGCACATCAATCCCGGCAGCAATCTTAAACAAAATCGAAAACACCGTAAGTAACATCCCCACAGAACTCAATCCATACAAGGTAAAAAACAGAGAAGAAATACATACATCGATTTTCCCCCTCTTACTCAAAAATGCAAATAATTCTTTATACATAAATACTCCTTTATCCCACCCGCCAGTTGTCTACTTTGTTTTGGGCTTCGACCATTTCTTTATAAAAGGTGCATCGCGAAATCAATTCTTCATGTGTGCCGGAATCTAGTATGCGGCCTTTATCCATAACGATTATTTTGTCTGCGTTTTGTACGGTGTTCAGGTGATGCGCAACCGTGATAACCGTTTTGTTTTTTCTTAATTCCTCGATAGCCTCGTTTATAAGTTTTTCATTTTCGCTGTCAACTGCCGCCATCGCTTCATCTAAAATAAGAATTGGAGCATTTTTAAGAATCATCCGGGCAATGGATATTCTTTGCTTTTCTCCTCCCGAAAGTTTTACGCCCATCTCTCCGACCCTTGTGTTGTAGCCGTGAGGCAGGGCGGAAATAAAATCATGACATCGTGCTTTTTGAGCGGCTGCTATAACTTCCGTTTCGGAAGCGTCCACCTTACCGATCGCGATATTTTCAAAGATACTCATATTAAAAAGAATTACTTCCTGCTGAACACTTCCGATAAGAGCGGAAATGCTGTCCGTATCATAGCGTGAAATATCTTTACCCGAAATTGTGAGCACACCTGAATCAACATCCCAAAAACCCATGATAAGATTCGCAAGCGTGCTTTTACCGCAACCGCTCGGCCCGACAAGCGCATTTAAACTGTTTTCTTTACACTGTACAGTAATATCTTTTAACGCAAAGCCGTCTTTTTCATATTTAAAATGTACGTTCTTACATTCTATATCTCCTGTTTCCAGTTTTTCGCTGATTTTTTCTTTTGCAAGAGGCGCACAGAGAATCACCGCTATGCTTTTGAGCTTTTCAGTAAACACGATGGAAAAGTGATGAAGCGTTGCGGTTTTACTTATTGCCGACACAAATACCGAAGATAAGATAACGGACAATATAAACTGAGCGGTAGAAATATTGTTATGTAAGAGCAGTATACTTCCTAACATCATAACCGATACCGCACCGGCTTCCATAAAAATATCGATAAGCACCATTGGGCCCGTAACGGCCCCCATACTCTTTTTTACATCTTGCACATAAGAGCGTGCAGAATCCAAAGTCCTGCCGCTAAAACACTCTTCTTTTGCAAATGCCTTTATCACGGCAATATTTTTTACATATTCCATCATATCTTCCCTCATCTGCATTTCTCGTTCAAAATATATTTGAAATTTTTTTTGCATGGTCTTTGCAGATAATTGTTGTACAAGGAACATGAGCGGTACCCCTGTAATCATTATTAATGCGAGCCGGTAATCTATAAAAAGCATTGCAATAAAAACCAGAACAGGAAGAAGAGTTGCCGCCATAATTTCCGGAAGACCGTGCGCCAGATATATTTCAATCTGCTCTACATCGTGTTCAACAATGCTTGTAAGTTCGCCGGTAGTATGCTTTTTAAAAAATCCTAAATTCAATTTTTTGAGGTGTTCAATTATGGCAAGCCGTAATTCCGTCAATGTACTAAAAGCCCTGTCATGGGCTGTCTTTACGGCAAGATAGTTAAAACACGCCTTGAGCATAAACGAAATGAAAATACCTACGGCAATCATTTTAAAATATTCCCTTTCCGCTTTGCCCGAAAATAGGCTGCTTATCACCAGCACCAATAAAACCTGCGGTAGTAAGTCAAACACTATTTTAAGTGCAAGCAGCACATTGGACAAAAAGGTTTTACCCGCCACCTGTTTTTTCAATTCCTTTTCAGTCATATCTGCTCCTTTCTGCATCTATAATGCGCATGCATATTCGTTGATCTTCAGAACTAAATAATATTGAATATTTATTCAATATTGACAGATAAAATGAGGAGCGGTTGAACGCTCCTAAAATAAATCTTCTTCTATACTAAAGTGATTCCACGCCGTTGAAATAACACTTATTAAGAACAAAGAGCATATCTTCTGCCCATTTTTCATTTTTATAGTGCCGTGCAATTTCCATTAGATTTTCCACATAATTATTTGCCAAAATATGAGCAAGCATTGGATCGTGCTTGGTTTTTGAATATCTCTTTAAACCGTCTTTTATATGCTGTTCCAATCGTTTAACCCACATATCTTTTGCATTCTCATGTTTCGTTCCTGAACTCTTGTCGATCAAGATGATGAGTTTTATTCTACTCTTTAACAGTTTGGGAAGTTGAAATGCTCCGCCCCGATTAAATCTTTCATAGGGGCTTCCGGCTTCCATCTTTTCCTCATCTTCCATCATCTTAATGATTTTATCCAATACGCCTGCGACTACTTCATCAAATAATCCTTCTTTGTTTTTGAAGTAGGTATAAATAAGCGCAACGGGAATATCAGCCTGTTCCGCAATATCCGTCAGCTTGGCGCTTCTATAATCTTGTTCATAAAATATTTTTTCCGCAGCCGTCAGAATCCTAGTTTTGACCTCTTCTTTTAATACCTGCATATCAAAATCGCTTTCAGCTTATCAATACTGAATTATAATTTAATATTAAAAGGAAGTCCGATATTTGTCAAGTGAGGCTGACACTTTTGGAAATATAAGGCGGGTAAGAACGCAGAATTAGCCGCTGCATTTGACCTAGTATTCGTCCGCGGTAAGCAGTGCCAGTTCGTCGCGCATGGAACGCCAGCTTTCGTAGCGATCGGGGTGGATATGCTCTGCGTCCAGTTCTTCTAAGATACAGCAGCCGCGCTCGTGAATGTGCGAACAGGAAAGTCCGAAAGCGCACTGGAGCGCCGCCGCCTCCATTTCGGGAAAATAAAAAATCACTTCTTCCGGTTTAATGCCCCATAGCGCAAAGTGTCTGATGCCGGGCGTGTCGATGATATTGAACGGTAGCTGCGTTCCGTCGTGAGCGGTAAAGGTCATCGGTAAAAAAACGCCCTGCGTTGTCGTATGGATACCGCGGTCGTACTTAAACGAAATGTCGGCGGTTTTGAGCGCAAGGCTGGGGTCAAGGCTGTTCAGTAAGCTCGACTTCCCGACGCCCGACTGTCCGGTAACAGCGCAGGTTTTACCCGAAAGGAGGCGGGCGAGCGGTTCAAGCCCTTCCCCCGTCTTTGCAGATACCTCGCATACCTGTATGCCGACGCGCTGCCAATCCCGTATCCGTTCCCGCACTGGTTCCGAAATGCCTAAATCGATTTTGTTCACGATGATAAGTGCGGGGATCCCTTCCGCGGCGGCTTGCACCAATGTGCGGTCGGTAAAGCGCGGACGAAAAGGGGGATTGGCAGGGGTGGTAACGCAGAGCAGCAAGTCGATGTTTGCCGCTAAGAGCTGCGGACTACGCGTTTTCTGATTCCAGCGGACAAAACCGTTGCGCCGCGGTACAAGCGCTGTAATTTGCCCCTGATCGGGATGGATGGTGTCGTATTCAATATCGACCGTATCGCCCGGCGCTAAGGGATTGTAATACCCGCGGCTTTCTTTCAGTTTTTTGCCCTTAATGGAACAACGGACGATGTTACCTTCAGGTGTGCGTATCGCAAAAAAATTGTTTGCGCCGCTTAATACCAGCCCCTGCATTACAGCGCTCCCTTCCAGTTGAGGTTAAACAGTTCACAGTAACCGCGGTACAGTCGGTCGATACGCTCGGTGATCTCGCCGGTAACATAGCAACTGCTGCGTGATGCTTCCCCACAGGACGGCGGAGGCAGCACATCCAATGCATGGGAAACGACACCGGGCAAGGAATCGACAACCTTTATTTCCGGAGCGGCGCATTCGGCAAAGGTGTCTGCAAGATGTAAAAAGTGAGTGCACGCCAGTACAAGCGTATCGACCCCCGCATCTTTAAACTGCCGAATTGCAGGCGCTACCGCTTTTCGTTTTTCTTCATCAGAGGCAGTGATAAGTCCGTTTTCAATGTGAGCGATGAGCTCTGCATCAGATCGCTTTTCAATAGTACAATCGGCGGCAAATGATGTAATCAGCTTATCAAGATACGGATCGTTAATTGTCCGCGCCGTAGCGATAATCCCGATGCGCTTATTGACGCTCACTTCCGCCGCGACCTTTACCGCCGGCACGGTACCAACAAAAGGAATAGAAAAATGGTTGCGCAACGCATCGAGGGCGGCGGTTGACATCGTATTGCACACCACGATGACCATTGCGGGATCCAATCGGTTTATTATTTTTTCCGTAACACCGAGTGCGTACTGAATTACTTCCTCACGTGTTTTTTCCCCATAGGGGAAATGCTCCACATCCGCTATATATGCAGCAGAGGCGTGCGGCGCCTGTTGATGAAAATATCGAAAGTACGGTAAGCCTCCTATCCCTGAATCTAAAAAAACATATTTTTTGCGCATATAATATAACACCTCGTAAATAAATTCATAATGCGAAATTCATGATTTTACAATTAAGGATTATAAATTATGCATTATTCTTGAGCAAGGTGCATAGAATACAAAGGAACCTCTTGTTATAATATATACCGTGAAAAATTTTGTTCGGCTCTTTTCGTATTTAAAAGGATTCCGTCTCTTATACCTGCTTGCGCTGATGTTTGCGCTGCTCGCTCAGATTGCCGCAGCTTTGCAACCGGGCTTAATCAAAATCACCGTTGATTCGGTACTCGGCGATGAACCGCTTACCCATACCGCGCTTGAACGTTTTGCTGCGCTGTTCGGAGCGGCTGCAAAGGGTACAAACGGACTTTTCATTATGGCGGTCATGATTTTTGCATGTGCGCTTTGCCGTAGTATCTTCACCTTTTTGCAGATGAATACGGCAAATGCGGCAACCGAACGGGTTATCCAAAATGTACGGAACCGGCTATATAATCATATCCAGCTTTTGCCGTACACCTATCACGCAAATGCAAAAACAGGCAATCTTATCCAGCGCTGCACCTCGGATGTGGACACCATCCGCATCGCCTTATATTCTCAAATTCCCGAAACGGTCGGTTCGGTGTTTTTAATTACCTACACGGTCTTTTTGATGATGCAGTCGAACAGTAAGCTCGCGCTCATCTCATGCGCAGCGGTTCCAGTTGCCGCGGTTTTTTCCGCTCTTTTCTTTTATGTGATTGAAAAACAGTTTAAAGCCTCAACCGAACGGGAAGCGGCCATGACGGCGGTTCTTCAGGAAAGTCTTACTGGTATCAGAGTGATCAAGGCATTCACCCGTCAACAATATGAGATGGAAAAGTTTAAGTCAGCGAGCGAAGCGTATATGCGGCGGAATGTGATACTGATACGCTGCTTTGCGTTTTTTTGGGCAGGGACAGATTTTTTATCGTATATCCAGATTTTTACCGTTATCCTCTATGGAAGCTTTCTCGCATACCGCGGCGAAATTTCAGCGGGGATGTTGATAGCGTTTATCTCGTACATCACGATGCTGATCCAGCCGGTGCGGCAGCTCGGACGGATTCTCGGTAATATCGGCAAGGCTTGTGTATCGGTTGGTCGTATTGAAGAACTCTTCCGCGAAGAACCCGAACAGCTTTTCCCCACACAGGCAAAGCCGGAAATTAAAGGCTCCATCGTTTTTGATTCCGTGTCCTTTGCATATCCCGGAGCGGAGAACGCGCCGGTACTGGATGCGGTTTCGTTCAGCATTAAACAGGGACAGACAGCGGCAATTTTAGGCCCAACCGGTTCGGGGAAAAGCTCGCTGGTGTATCTGCTCGACCGGCTGTACGATTACACTGCCGGTTCCATCACCATTGACGGTATAGAATTGCGCTCAATAGATAAGGGCTGGATACGGTCGCAGATAGGACTGATTTTACAGGAACCGTTCCTCTACGCTAAAACAATTATGGAAAATATTAAACTTGCCGCGCCCGATACGAGCGATGCCGCCGCACAGCGATACGCCCGCATCGCAGCCTTAGACGGAGAGATTCACTATTTTTCAGACGGATACGCTACCCTTGTCGGGGAACGCGGCGTGTCCCTTTCCGGCGGACAAAAACAGCGGCTGGCGATTGCACGGACGCTGATAAAGGATGCTCCTATTTTGATTTTTGATGACTCCCTTTCCGCAGTTGATATGGAAACCGATGCGGCAATTAGAGCGGCGCTTAAAAATGAAAACAAGCATAAAACGGTAATTATCATTTCTCATCGCATTGCGACGGTTAAAGATGCCGACATTATTATCGTTTTGGAAAAGGGAAAGATTACAGAACAAGGAACACATCGTGAGCTATTGGAACAAGACGGTCTATACAAACGTATTTATGATATTCAAAATGCGGAGTAAAAAACTAAACAACAATTACAGCTGTTATTCTTTGTCAAATACTTCTTTTTCTTTAGTACTATGCTTTACCACTTTTCTTCTTTTAAATAGCTTTGCTTGACAATCGGTATAGACATTGGACATACTGATTATATGGCATTATCATTAAACGAAATTAAAACGCGAGCGCAAGCATTTGTGCTAAACTGGAAAGATAAAGCGGCAACTGCGCGGGAAGAAGCGGACGCGCAAACTTTTGAAAACGAATTTTTCGCAATTTTCGGGGTACCGCGCAGTAAAATTGCCGTGTTTGAGCATAAAGTTAAACTGTTAGACGGTTCTAACGGATATATCGATCTTTTTTGGAAAGGTTACATTCTCATCGAAATGAAGTCTCCCGGTAAAGACCGGAAAAAAGCCTTTGAACAGGCAAAAACCTATGCCAATGCGCTTCAGAATGCCGATATGCCGAAGGGCATTTTGATTTGCGATTTTGTTCATTTTGATTATTATCATTTAGAAAAAGATGCGGAACTCACCTCTTTTACGATTGATGAACTGGCGGAGTATATTGAGCTGTTTCTCTTTCTTGCAGGTTACAAGGATGTTGAATATAAAAAGCAGGATGCGGTCAATATTGAAGCAGCGGAAAAGATGGGAGAATTGCACGACACCTTAAAAGAAATCGGTTATACCGGACATCAGCTGGAGTTGTATTTGGTTCGGCTTTTATTTTGTTTGTTTGCTGATGATACCGGTATTTTTGAGCACGATCACTTTATTAAATATATTTTGCAGCGGACGAATGTTGACGGCAGCGATTTAGCGATGCACATTCAAAAGATTTTTGAAGTGCTCAATACGCCGAAAGAAAAGCGGCTTAGAACACTTGATGAGCAGCTGGCTCGTTTTCCGTATATAAACGGAGGGCTTTTTAAGGAGCAGCTGCCAACTGCGGATTTTAATTGTGCAATGCGGGAAAAACTGATTGAATGCTGTGCGCTGGATTGGAGCGGTATTTCTCCGGCAATTTTCGGTGCGATGTTTCAGAGTGTGATGAAGCCGGAAGAACGGCACGCTTTGGGAGCGCACTATACCAGCGAAACAAATATTTTAAAGCTCATTCATCCGCTCTTTTTAGATTCTCTGTGGACAGAATTTGATAAATACAAACAGTACACATCCGAAGCCCGCGTAACAAACTTGAACGCGCTGCATGATAAAATTGCACATTTAACCTTTCTTGATCCCGCCTGCGGCTGTGGGAATTTTTTGGTTATTGCATACCGTGAGCTGCGTCTTTTGGAACTTGCGATTATTGAAGAATTGAAAAGCGCAGATCAGCAGCTGCTTGATGTCGGCGAATATATCAAGGTAAATGTTAATCAGTTTTACGGCATTGAGCTTGAAGAGTTCCCCGCACAGATTGCACAAACAGCGCTGTGGCTGATGGATCATCAAATGAATAGACTGGTCGGCAGCCGCTTCGGTCAATACTTTGCGCGTATTCCGTTGGTTAATTCCGCGTCGATTGTACAGGGCAATGCGCTTGCGCTTGATTGGGAGACCATCGTACCCAAACATAACCTTTCGTATATTCTCGGCAATCCGCCGTTTTTAGGTGCGCGGGTGATGGAGAAAGAACAGTCTGCGGAGCTTGCAATGCTTTTTAGCGGGGTAAAGAATGCAGGGAATCTTGACTACGTTACGGGCTGGTATAAAAAGGCTGCGGAGTATATTCAAGGAACGCAGATTGAGTGCGCCTTTGTTTCTACCAATTCTATTTGTCAGGGGCAGCAAGTACCGATTTTGTGGCCCAATCTTTTTGCACGCGGGGTGCATATCAATTTTGCGCACCAGACTTTTAAGTGGTCGAATGAAGCGCGGGGAAATGCGGCAGTGTACTGCATTATTGTCGGCTTTTCTCTCCGGAACCGAACGGAAAAACAACTCTTTTTATATGACGATATAAAAGGAGAGCCGAAAATAACAACGGTAAAACGAATAAATGCCTATTTAGCCGATGCGCAACATGTGTTTATTGATAGTAGAAGTTCGGTACTTGATACACAAACTAATCCGATGGTGTTTGGCAGTATGCCGAATGACGGCGGTAATCTCATTATAGAAGAAAATGAATACGCCTCCTTTTTGCAACAAGAACCGGAAGCTGAACGGTATATCCGTCCGTTTTTGGGGGCGGAAGAGTTTATCAATAATAAAAAACGATATTGTCTCTGGCTTTTGAATGCGGAACCTCAGCACCTAAAAAAATGTCCGCTCATTGTAGCGCGAATACAAAAGGTGCGGGAACACCGCGAAAGCAGCAGCCGTGAGGCAACACGGAAACTTGCGCAAACACCATCCCTCTTTGGAGAAATCCGTCAGCCGGAGTCGGGACATTATCTCCTTGTGCCGAGCACATCATCAGAGCGCCGTAAATATATTCCGATTGGCTTTATGAATAGTTCTGATATTTCAAGCAATGCGAACTTACTCGTTCCCAATGCAACGCTGTACGAGTTCGGGGTGCTTACTTCGCAAATGCACATGGC
>CAUVHB010000015.1:0-11788 GCA_963551335.1 uncultured Treponema sp. | reverse complement strand
CACCTCGGCTAAAGAAGATTCATACGCATTCATAGCGCTCATTACAGAGGAAGGAATGTGCACACCGGCGACGCCATAACGATACACGCTGCCGCGTGTATAGAGCATCGTACGTTCGTAACGGGTAAGTTGCACCATTTGATGTTCAAGCGTATCAGCCGGTTTTGAAATTTGCATAAAAGTTCCCGCTGCAATAAGCAATAACAACACCAGTATGCCCGATAAGATTCCGATTTTCAGTTTTATGTTCATAATAATAAACCTCATATTCAGTATCGGAAGATAATCCTTTATAAATTAAAAACGGTTGATGCGATTGCGCCTCGCATCTTGTATAAAACGCTCGCTCAGTATAGGCTGTTAGCATAACACGTTTTCGTTGAAAAAGGAGCTTCTGCTATGAACTATGATTTTACCACAAGAATAAACAGAGCCGGTTCAGGTTCACGTAAATGGGATGCGATGTATCAGGTAAATCCGCATGTCGATTCGTCCGTTGTGCCACTTTCGGTTGCTGATATGGAATTTAAAATGCCGCCGGAATTAACGGAGGGGCTCAAGCGCTATCTTGACAGCGCCGTACTGGGTTATACGGGACCAACAGCTGCATATAAAGAGGCAGTGCAAAATTGGATGAAGACACGGCATAATTGGGCGATTGAACCCGATTGGATTGTTCCGGCGGCAGGTGTTGTTCCTGCGATTTTTAATGCGGTTAGAGCTTTTACCGAACCGGGAGACGGCGTTATTTTGCTGTCGCCGGTGTATTATCCTTTTTTTAGGGCAATACGCTTACAAGGACGGAATGTTGCAGCATGTTCCTTGCAGGAAAACGGCGGACGATATACGATTGATTTTGAAGTACTCGAACGACTCGCTGCGAATCCGCGTAATAAGGCTCTGCTCTTTTGTTCTCCTCATAATCCTGTCGGACGGGTATGGACAAAAGAAGAGCTGCATAAGATAGAAGAAATCGTATTAAAGCACAATCTTTGGCTGTTTTCTGACGAGATTCATTTTGATATTGTGATGCCGGGGTATACGCACACCGTGTTTCAATCGTTAGGGGACGATCTTGCTGAACGAACAATCACCTTTACCGCACCGTCTAAGACGTTCAACATCGCCGGTTTGGGAATTAGCAATATCGTCATTAAAAATGAGGATATGCGGAAAACCTTTGTAAAAGCCCAAGAGCTTGGGGCAGGAGCGCTGTTCACGGCATTGAGCTATAAGGCCTGTGAAATTTGCTATACGCAGTGTGCGGCATGGCTCGATGAATTTTTGTCCGTAATCGATGCCAATCAGCGTATTGTTCAGCAGTTTTTCCAAACGCATCATCCCGAAATTAAAGCGCCGCTCATCGAAGGTACGTATCTACAATGGCTCGATTTTAGGGCGCTGGGAATGGAACACAAGGCTTTGGAAACCTTTATGACGCAGACCGCACAAGTATTCCTAGATGAAGGATATATCTTTGGCGAAGAAGGCAGCGGTTTTGAACGGATTAACCTTGCCGCTCCCGCATCGGTTATTACCGAAACCCTCGAACGACTGAGCCGCGCATTGCAGATATTGAAGCGGTAAAAGTAAGTGTTGCGTTTGAATATTTAGCGCTACCGCCATCCATCCATGGCGGTTTTAATACGCCGAGGACTAATTTTTGTGAAATAATAAAGTAGATGCACGTCTGTTTTCAAAGGAAAAAGGGAACAGCTTATTAGGAATTATGGTAGTCGGAGTATTATGCAGGCGCCTGTGTCTTGATTGTTTTCGGCGCTCATTGAACCGCCGAGCGTCTGCATAATACTTGCCGCTATCGATAAGCCGAGCCCCGCTCCTCCTGCACCTCTCGTATGTGCGGCATCTCCGCGATAAAAACGTTCAAAGATATGTGGCAGTACTTCTTGCTCAATTCCGGGGCCGTTATCAGTAATCGAGATACTGCACGCGCTTTCCGGTGCAGGCGCATCAGGCAAGCTATCCATTTTTAAAACAGGTCGTATTGCAAGCTCAATATGCGCAGTTTCTCCGGCAAATTTTATACTGTTGGAAATAACAATGGTACATACTTGGTAGAGTAGCTCTTCATCCGTAGAGATAGTCGCCATTCCAATATGCTCGGTAAAGCTCGCATTCGGCGCGTAGCTTTGTGTACTGCCGATAAGCCGCCTAAAAAATTGAGCGGCATCAATAGCCGTTTTGTGAATCTGTATTTGCCTGTTTTCCAGCCGTGTTATTTGCAGCAAATTTTTGATAATAGCTTCCATTGAATGCGCTTCGCGGATAAGCGCCGAAAGCGATTTTTCCAACTGGGCAGGATCATTTTTTCCCCAGCGGCGCAGCAGGTTTGCATGCCCGAGGATGACGGCAAGCGGTGTTTTGAGCTCGTGCGACACATCAGCCGTAAACCGGCGTTCCCGTTCAAAATCGGTTTGCAGACGCGAAAGCAAATCGTTAAATGTTTTTGCCAGCGCATCAAACTCATCTCCCTTGCCGGTAACGGGAAGCCGTTCCGTCAAATTGGAACCGCTGATTTTTTTTGCCGCATCGGTTATGGTACGGACACTCCGCATCGTGCGTTTTGTCATAAAAAAAACCGCGATATACGAAACAAACAGCAACGGAACGGTCAGTGCGGCAAGAATATTCGGTAAGCCGGAGATAATCGATTCCGCCGTATCGGAATCCATATTCAGCGCCGTTTGTATACCATAATCGTGTTCTGCATGAACGAGCTCCGCATAATACAGAATATTGAGATCGCCATCGATAAAGTAGTGTTGCGCCGTATAGCGTTTCGCACCGTGAGGCGTTAGCGGTAACAGCGGCAAAAAGGGGTCGTTGGTGGCTATCACTTCCTGCGAACCGCTCTTATACACGGAGAAAGTAAGGTAATACGGCAAATCCGCATCGATGTCTTGTATACGCTCATCCCGTAGCGCTTCGGCAATAGCCTGAGCGGCGGAAATAAGTTCACGATTTTGTTGATGCCTGACGCCGGAGCGGAGCAACAATATAATACCGGAAGAAAAAAGCGCAATCATCACGGCAAACAAAAGAGAGAAGCGCAGTGAAAGCTGCCGTACCGTCGATATGCGGAGCGTGCGTACTGATATGTCAGGCATTTTCATTACCGGTGTCCCGCATAATATAGCCGACGCCGCGTACGGTAGAGATGTATTCTTCACCGGTTCTGTCATCGATTTTTGCACGCAAATACCGTACATATACATCAACTGAATTTTCATCGATGTAATGATCTTCACCCCACACTGTACTGATGATTGTATCGCGGCTTAAAACGGTGTTCTTGTGTTCGAGCAATGTCTTTAACAAAAGATATTCGGTTTTTGAAAGCATAACTCGTTCTTTGTTTACCGTTACTTCCATACTGTTGGGATTAAGTGCGATGCCGCGTAGCTTTAACGGCGTTATCTCTCGCGCATTATTCCGGCGCAGCACCGCCCTCATCCGCGCAAGCAATTCTTCAATCTCAAATGGTTTTGCAAGATAGTCATCCGCGCCGGAATCAAGCCCGCTCACCTTATCGAATGTATCTCCACGCGCGGTGAGCATAATAACCGGCGTCTTCGACGTTTTTCTGATTCTCCGTAACACTTCAAGCCCGTTCAGTTGGGGAAGCATGATGTCGAGCAACACAATATCCGGTGCAGCTTTTTCAAAAATTTCCAAAGCGGTTCTACCGTCTGCGGTGTGGAGAATCGCATATCCTTCATGTTCAAGTTCGAGCCGTAAAAATTCCGCAATGCCTGAATCATCTTCAACAATCAACACTTGCACCATCAATCTTCCTCCTCAAAGCGAACGTACTCATACTGTTGATGATTTTGCATTTCTTCGCACATTCCCTTTGGAGGTTTTTGCAGCGGCATATTGCGCAATTTAAAGGTATATTCTTTGTCGTGCCCGATGTCATCAAAGTGTGAACGATAAAGTGGAATATGATTAAAGCTTTTTGCTTCCGGTAAATCAATATGGAACGGATGATGTGCCGTGTCTTTTCCGTCAGATAGAAAAGAAGTTTGGATCACTATTTTCATTTTATCTCCCGCCTTATTAAAAGCCACCAGCGCATCGGCCGGTAAAACGCGGTCGTTGATGGCGATATGGTTTTTTTGCAGCGTACGAGGGTCGGCAGGCATATTGAATTTAATTTCAATTTCGACCACGCGAGGCGGATCGGTTTCGGTTTCTATTTTGGTAACATAAAAAAGACTGCCGGGATGGCACATACGGATGCCGCGGTACGAAAACGTATGTTTTGCGTCCTTTGGCTTTTCTGCAAACAGCGCAATGTGCATACTAAAAAAGATAAGCGTCGATATGATACCGGCGCTCACGGCCTTATGGGTCATCATAGCCGTATCATACCGTATTTTGTCCGTTTTGTATCGAAATTTTCGATTAAAATATTTTAATCTTTTTCCAATGCAAGGTTCATGATACAATGCGCGCAATACGGTATAGTCCTGCACAGACGGTGAGAAAACCTAAACAACCGTACTTAATTTTTTAGGAGTATATACATGAACAAACAAATGGTGAAAAAGGCTGCGGCATTCGGTGTCGTTGCGGTATTAGCGGTGGGAGTCGTTTTTGCAAAACCGCATCAGTCGAATTCAAAAGACTGGAAACATCGTGATGATGCAGGGGCGATGGAGTGTCCGATGATGAATGACGGCAAAGGCGGGGAGTTCAACCGGCGTTCGATGATGAAAGATGCCGCCGCGCCAAAGGGAAATACCATCATGGGAAAATGGATTGCCCGCGATGAAACTAAAGCGGTCAAGGTTGAATTTGACCGCGACGACAGTCTGGAAATCGAATGGCTGCAAGGGTTTACTTCATCGACGGAGTGGGAAGGTTTTTGGACATCTACGGATACGGAAATCACTTTTACCGTAAGAAGTAAAGAAACCGAAACATGGACAAACGGCTCTAAAAAGGAAACCCGCGAAAGTATGAACGCCGTGTGGAAGCTGCAATACACCCGCAATGATGACAATACGCTCACTTTAAGCGGCAGCGACTTACCTAAAGAGCTGGCGAACCTTACGCTATCTCGGCAGGGACGCTAACGCCAACGAAGCGTAGGGAAAGCGCATTAGATGTTTGTTTAATAGCCCTGCAGAACAGTGGGGCTGTTCAACCAGAATTGTACCTCATTGAGGTTCAAATGACCTCACTCCCTTACTTTTTCTGCGACTTCTCTTTATTGATCCAGTCGTTAATGCAGCAAAACTGAATTTTAAACTCGTGTAGCGGATGTCCCGAAAGAAACGAACTTTTAGGGTATCCGCTCGTTTTCTTTCTTTTCCCGTACCAGTTCCAAGAAAGCTTGTACTCTGGTAGCAAACTGACCGGCATCTCCCTGTGAATAATCCGATTCAACGTGAAGATATGGTAAGCCTTTTTGCATAACATACTTACCGATGGTGTGGCTTTCCAGATTAAAAGTATGGCATGCAACAAGCGTACATTCAATAACCGCATCGACTTTATAGTGATCGATAAGATAGTTAAGGTCGCGTAAACGTCCGGGATTGGGACTCATAACTGAACAGTTAGTTTTAAGGTATTTTTCTGCTATCGCTTCTATCGGGTCGCGGTTTGGATCTTCGTCTACCATTTCCATCTGTGTGCGGATGCCAGAACAGCTGTCGTAGCCGACAATAATAGCGCCTAGCTCTTCAATTTTAGCAAGTATCTTTTCTTTGACACCGCCTAACGGACAGCCGGTAATCAAAATACGGGGGCGCGTATCGGTTGTTCCTTTCAGATTTTTTTCCAGTACTCTTTCAGCTCCGTTGTCCGCTTAACAATCTCTGAGTTCTTTGCTTTAACATCATATTGGAACCCGAACGCTTCCTTTACATTGAATTGTTCCAATCCCGAAATAGGAGAAGGATCCAGCGACATACGAGCAATATAAACCGACGACTCGTCCGCCCGCATCCTTTACTTTTTTTAGCGCCAAAAATTTTTGCTGCTGCGCTTCGGCAAGGCTGTCAAAGCCTTTCGGCAAATTATGTACTGTTTTTATATATTCCTCCTATACAATTACAGAGGTGTCTATCTTTAAGAATTTTTGTTTTTGATATTCTCTTTAGCGTCTTTCCAAAAGAACAGCGACTGTCCACTCAGTCGGTTTCTACGATGCACCCGCTTTCGTTTTTCGCATATCCTGAATAACCATTTGCGGAACGGTATTGCCGTTAAAGGTATTCCGATCGAGCGCAAATACCGCGTCGATACTGTCGCCAGTTTTAAACTCGACATTTAATTTATCCGCTGCCCGCCAATATACTGCCGTCCATTTGTATGTTCCGCAATCGAGGGTTAGACGCAAATGCTGCGGCTGGGTTTTACCCATAATCGAGGCGGCAGTTATTTTTACACCTTTAACGGCAAACTGTAGCGGCGGGAATCCTTCGCCATAGGGCTCAAAAGTGTCAAGCACGGTTAAGAGTTCCGGCGTTAAATAGGTGTGAGGGAGTTCTGCATCAATAAAAAGCGGCGGATTTTCGGAGTTTTCGTCAAATTCGATGGCGGCGGTAAATTCTTGCACTTTCGTTAAAAAAGAAGCGAGTTTTTCTTGCATTAAGCTAAAGCCCGCTGCAAATGCATGACCGCCGTAGTCAAGGAAAAAGTCGGGATACGCTTCCGGCAGAGACAGCACCCGATAACCGCGGGCGGAACGCAGAGAACCGACTGCGGTGCCATCTTCCATAAGGCAGATGACCATGCTTGGTACGTTAAACTTATCTGCAAGCCGATTGGAAAGAATACCGGTAATGCCGCGGTGAATTTTATCGCTGACGACAACGGTGAGCTTTTCTCGATATTTTGTAAGGCTTTCCCGCGCAATGGGTTCGGCGATTGCCCAGCCGGTCTTTCCGAGTTCTTTCCTCTCTTCGTTCATCGCGATAACAGCCTCCGCAAGTTCAGTACGCACGGCTGCGTCTTGTTCAAGAAAAAGCCTGATTGCCGTTTCCGGCTTGCCCATGCGTCCGGTCGCGTTGATAACGGGGGTAATATTCCACGCAATATCGCTGGTTCCAAGCTGTTTGCCGATAAGCCCTTGTTTTACTATCAACTCGGAAAGACCGGCACGCGGCGCGGCATTGATGGCTGCTAAGCCTTGTTTTACCAATATTCTGTTTTCTCCGCTCAGATGCATTAAGTCTGCGAGCAGCGAAAGCGCGACGAGTTGTAATTCACGCTTTTCCTTTTCTCCATAAAGATTATGCGCTTGTTGAACGAGTGTAATAAAGATATTAAAAAAGCCGTCGAGTTCGGACATCGGCGTGTCATGGTACTTTCCAATTCGCGATAAATTTTTTAACCGTAAAAGGCTCAGCTCGGCAAGCTGGGGCGCAAACTTTACGCATTCAAGTCTAAAATCGCTTACATAAAACTCAACTGATTTACCAAATACTTTTTCCAACTGTTTGAGTTGCAGCTCTTTATCCCATACGAAGATTTGCTGCCCCTGTAAAAATCTGGCAAGGCGAGTATCTGAAAACGGAACCATGCCGGGGATAATTGTTTCGGTGATTCGGGCAGTTTCAACTAAATTGACGGTATGGAGAGCTTCTACCGCGAAAGCATCATTGACGGGGCGGACATTCAACAGGCAAATCTGCTGTTTGTAAATGTCGAGGAGTCCGAAGCGCAGGGCTGTAACAACTTTCCACGCTGTAGCGCATCCGGAAAGATTACTATGTGGATATCCTGCGTCCGGCACCTTACCGTTAATAATTACCGCAGCATCGGGCAGCGTATCTTGCGGAGTATGATGGTCGATCACGATAACATCAATTCCTTTCTTCGCAGCGTAGGCGATTTCTTCAATATTAGAAATACCGCAATCCACAGTAATGATGAGGGTTCCGCCATCGGCTTCATGTGCATCAACCGCTTCGCAGGAAAGCCCATAGGGTTCGTCGCCGGAGGGAATACGCCACGTTGTCGGAATGCCTAAATCGGCGAGCGCTTCGTAGAGGATGGTAACGGCTGTAATCCCGTCCACGTCGCGGTCTCCAAAAATAAGTACCCGCTCTCCTTCTTCCTTTGCATCGAGTATCCGGTCAACGGCATCTTCCATATTCACAAATAGGAAAGGATTGTGCACATAGCGTAGATCGTTTTCAAGATGAAAAAATGCCTCGCTCCCTTCGGCAATGCCGCGCCGCAGTAAAATCGATGCAACGAGCGGGCTGCATCCGTATTGCTGTGCCATAGAGCGGACGACATTCGGATCTATATCTTTTTTTTCCCAATTCACTGTATGGTACCGGCGGTGCAGCTATACATCAGCCGCAGAAATTTCTTTGAATACCAGCGGACGTGTACGAGGCTTTTCCGCTGCATACTGTATCGCGGTCTTAATCATATCGGACGCGGCAGGGAGACATTCCGCATCTTTGCCGTATACTTCCATGATAAGGTCGCCTTTTTTAACGGCATCGCCTGAGTGTTTATGGAACATCATACCGGCATCGGGACACACCGCATCGGTGGTTTTATTGCGACCGACACCGAGGTTGACACCGGCAATACCGATTTTGAACGCATCGATATCCGCGATAAAACCGTCTTGTTCCGCCTTAATTTGGCAAGTATGCGGACTGCGGCGCTTTCCGCATTCGGCAACAAACTGCTGTGCATTGCCGCCTTGCAGCGTAATGTTTTCTAAAAACAGTTCCAGCGCTTTTCCGCTGCGAAGCGCTTCGTGCGCTTTTTGGATACCTTCTTCTTTTGATGCTGCCTTATGACCAAGCACAAGCATCCAGCCTGCAAGCTGCAACGTTAAGTCGGTTACATCCTGAGGCCCTGCGCCTTTTAGAACGTTATAGGTTTCTTCCATTTCTAAAAAGTTGCCGACTGCGTTTCCCAATGGTTCATACATATTGGTTATCATCGCGACAACTTTTTTCCCCATCGCGGTGCCGGTTCCGACAAGGCTCTTTGCGAGCGCTTCGGCTTCAGGCAGTGTTTTCATAAAGGCGCCGCTTCCGCATTTTACATCGAATACCAGCGCTTCGGCGCCTTCGGCAACTTTTTTGGAAAGAATGCTTGCCGTGATGAGCGGTACCGATTCAACGGTGGCGGTAACGTCGCGCAGGGCATAGAGCAACCGATCTGCGGGGACAATTTCTTTTGTTTGTCCTGTCATTGCAAAGCCGGTTTTTTTAAGATAATTACGGAATTGTTCAATAGAAAGACCGGTCTTATATCCGGTAATTGATTCAAGTTTATCGAGCGTACCGCCGGTATGTCCGAGCGCACGTCCGCTCATCATCGGTACCTTGACTCCGCAGGCAGCTACAATAGGAGCGAGCGGCAGAGAGAGCTTATCGCCAACGCCGCCGGTGGAGTGTTTATCGACAAACGGCCCCTGTATCCCTGATAAATCCATCACTGCCCCTGAATGCAACATCACATCAGTGAGTACGGCGGTTTCATCAAAGGTCATACCGTTAAAGTAAACGGTCATCAGCCATGCGGATATTTGATAGTCGGGAATCTCTCCGGCTACATATCCGTTTATTAAAAAGGTGATTTCGTCCCGGGAGAGTGTCCCCGCGCCGGTTTCTTTAAACCCGCGCTTTTTCATGATGATATCAACTGCACGCATCGTTTCCTCCCTTAAAATCGTTTTTGATGGTTTTCTTAGATTTATCGCTTATTGGATATACCCGGGGATGACTCAAAAGTTGGTTACTTTTTCGACATCCCCGCGAGTTAAAAATTAAGTCTTTATACATCAATAACTTAATTTTTAACATCGCAAAAAAGCCTCAGGGGGCTGTCCAAAAATTGAAGTTTCTGGACAGCCCCATCTCTAAAAACCTTGAGTGTTTAGAGATGCCCTGCCATTTATCGTTTACGCTGAGATATTCGATTTAATTGAAAGCTTTTCGCCATGCGGCAGGGTTACCCGGCCCTACCCACTTATTGAGTGCAAAACCATTGCGCAAACTTAACGTGATGAATTTCTTTGCGCGGAGCGTAGCTTCATAGGGGTCAAGCCCGAAGCCTAATCCCGCAGTAATTGCTGCGGCAACGGTACAACCGCAACCGTGTGTCCATTCGGTTTTAATCAGTTCAGCTTCGAGATAGCGGAAATCCTTACCATCATAGAAAACGTCGATGGAAGTTTCCACATCTTTCAATTTGGAACCTCCCTTAATGAATACATACGGAGCGCCCATATCGTAAATCCGTTTGGCGGCATCTTTAATTTCTTCCAATGTTGAGGGCGTATCAACATGGGCAATTTGACCGGCTTCAAATACATTCGGCGTAATAATCTTTGCAAGCGGTAACAGTTTTTTAATAAGCAGCTCATTGATTTCGGGATTCAGCGGCAAATTTCCGCCTTTACAAATCATTACCGGATCAAGGACATAGTTTTCTATCTTGTACTTACCGAGATATTCGGCAGCGAGTTCGATTGCGTAAGGCGTTGCCAGCATACCTGTTTTGGCTGCATCAACCCCGATACCGGTAAAAATGGTTTCCAGCTGAGCGCGGAGTGAATCTTCGCTGAGTGGAAATACTTCATGGCTCCAATCTTTGTGGGGATTCATGGTAGCAACCAACGTAATTGCTGCCATACCGTATCCGCCATATTCCTGAAATGTCTTTAAATCCGCCTCAAGTCCCGCTCCGCCTGACGCATCAGAACCGGCAATTGTCGCTAATTTTACCATTTTATGCTCCTATTAAAAAGTCAAGAAAAACTTTCGATTGACTTTTTACGCACGTCCTCACCGAAGTGAGAACGTACAATGATATACAAGTTTGCGCTTAAGCAAACTCAGGTTAGATAAAAGCCGTGCTATTTGTACGGTTTGTATTTAACACTCCTCAATTTTCAAAATGTTCAGGATGGAAAAATCTATAGGGAATCGCTCAAGTTCAGCTCGTTTAAAAAAATTCTCAATAAGTACTTTTCCGTAAAATTGTAGAGAAAACTATATCACATTTATCTATTAAGTCAAGATCGATAATGAATCGTTGTGGACGAGGAAAAGAGATGGTATCCCTCTGGCATCTTTTTAGGATTTTCGATATATTTAACGAGACATTCCATAAGACTATTTGTTTCTTAACTATACCTTATTGTTTAGGAGGATTTTGGATGAAAAAATCATTTTTACCGTTTATATTACTTTGCCTACTCATAATTGCGGCAGGCTGTAAAACTGCTCCTGCGAATAAAACTCCGGAAGCAGTGCCGGCAGAAAACGTCAAGGGTTCGGCTGCTGATACGCCACAGGCAACGCAAACTGCGGGCGACTCGAGCGCGGCACAAAAAGCACAGTCTAATGGATCTGGGCAAACGACCGCGGCACAAACATCGACGCCGGCTAAAGCTTCAGGACAAGCCGGTCAGTCTGCGGCATCAACAGCAAAAAATACGCAGCAAAAGTCTTCACAACAAGCACAGACACAACAAAAAACATCAAACACAGCTGTAGGAAGTACTCAGAGAAAGAGCACAACTTCGACGACGGTCAAGCAAGGAACCATTAAAGGCACACCTGTCACGCAAGGTGCGGCAAAAAACACAACCGCGAAGCAAGACGCTGCCAAAGCAACAACTGCAAAACAAGGTACTGCTAAGGCAACGCCTGCAAAACAAGACACAGCCAAAGCTACCACTACTAAACAAGACACTGCCAAAGCTACAACCGCAAAGCAAGATGCTGCTAAGGCAACAACTACTAAGCAAGAAGCTGCCAAGGCGACAACT
>CAUVHB010000014.1:0-11847 GCA_963551335.1 uncultured Treponema sp. | reverse complement strand
CGAAACGGCTTGTGCCGAATCCGATAGTCTCTGGGATGCCGTCTGGCGCCCCGGAAACGGCAGCTTACCTTTCTTCTTACTATCACATATACCCGATGAAAAATTGGCAGTAACCCGTTTTATAAGCTGGAAAGCTGCCGATAAAGCCTTTCCCGATGCGGCGGATACAATCTGGAAAAATATCCGGAATACAATCGACATACTGACAAGCATTATGTATACCCGCTCTTTCTTTGGAAATAAGTGGCTAAAAAACACGATCAATAACTTTATCGGGTTTGAGCATCCTGCAGCGCTGCAATTCGGCACGCAGGATTTTATCCTAGCCGGAGCAGGGCCGAGCTTAGAACAACTTTCCGTAGCACAGGCAGCCCCCTATTCTCTCCTTGCCGTATCCTCGGCATGCGCAGCGCTGGCTGCACGGCATATTCCGATAGACTTGTGCATCGGTACCGACGCCGGCTATTGGGCATTACCTCATTTCGACCGCCTGCCTGTAAATGTGCCCATAGCCTTTCCACTCGAAGCGGCAATTCCCACATCGATACTTAAAACGCACCCCTGTGTTCCGCTTTCCTACAATTCTCCGCTAGAAGCCGCGCTCTTTACGACAGCAAATATGCAGCCGCTTGCCGCTCGAGAGAACGGCACGGTAACGGGAACAGCCTGCGAACTGCTGCTGCAGCATACCGCTCGGAACATTATACTTGCCGGCGTCGATTTGGCAGCTGCAAAAGGTTTTAGCCACGCACAGCCTCATGCAAGTATCGCACGATTGTTTGCTTCAATGAGCAGAGTACATCCGCTTGCCGACGCGCTCGCCGTCCAAAACTTTGCAGCTCAATCGCTTGAAACCTACCGGCAATGGTTTTTGCAGCTGCCGCCTGAATTCGCACGGAGACTTGCCCGCGCCGGTTCCGGAGGAGCGCCGCTTTCGAATATCCGTACCATCGACCTGACCGCCGACATTACCGAAAGCGCCCAACCCGCTGACTTACCGGCAAATACTGCCGACTATGTGCGCAATACACACCACAGGAACATCCTTACCGGACAGCAAAACGGTACACGGAACAAGATGCGGCTTTCGGCAACCTCCTGCTCCGCGCCATCCTGTAAGGAACGCACACAGATAGCGCTTTCTCTATTAAAGGCGCTGCACACCGAAATCCCTGCGCTCATAGCAACGGAACCCACGCGTCTTACGGAAGATACGGCATCTCTTGAAAAACAAATATGTGCCTTATGCAGTTATACCGCTTACTGCAATGTGATAAAAAATCCTGCGGATAAAAAAACGCAAACGACCTTGGCGGAACAGGTACGCCGCATGCTCGGCGCGCTTATTAAAAGGATAGAAGCATGACGGTTTTAGAGAAGAACCTTGCTGCAATACGTCTTAAACAGCCGGAACTTGCAGAAAATCTTCAACGATCTCAAATTGGCGCTGCCTATAAAGGCATTGTGCCGGCAAAGACAGGAGAACCGGTGCCGCTCTTTGCATCGGGACAGGCGCTGCAATCCCTCTATAACCCTGTACGGGAGGCAGAACGCACCGTTACCGCAGCAACCGGTTTTATGCTTTTTTGTGGACTGGGGAACGGTCTCCACATCAAATTTTTTTTAGATACATATCCTCAATCGGTTTGCGCTATTACGGAATCCGATTACGAATCCTTCAAACAGTTGCTTTCCCTTATCGATTATACGGAGCTATTAACCGATAACAGGGTCTTTCTCTTGCCGCCCTGCACAAGCGCCGCTTTTGAAACTGCATTCACAGCAGCCTATTTACCGGCTCTGCACGGCACATTCGGAGATCATATTTTACGGACATGGAAAGAATACTATAAGGTTCACGTAAAAGATTTGCCGGAAAAAATTGAACACGCACTCGAAAAAATAAAAGCGGATTTTTCGGTTCAAGTTCATTTTGGAAAAATCTGGTTGCGTAATATCTTTTTGAATTTACGCCTCGCAGGTTCCGCCAAACCGGAATATCCTTCTACGGATACCGCCCGGACGGCGCTGATATTGGGGGCAGGGCCAAGTTTGGAAGCGGGCTTATCCTTACTGAAAAAAAAGCGGCAACAGTACACGGTATTTTGTACCGATACGGCTTTCCCTGTTGTATGCGCAAGCGGTCTTACGCCGGAATTCTTTATCTCGATTGACCCGCAGCATATTTCGTATCAACACACTATCGGCTTCATCCCCAAAAAAACGACCGGTATTTTCGACCTTTCAGCGCAAACCGCAGGGGTCTGTCGCTTTTATGAAAACGGCAACGCTTTCTTTTTTACGGCTGGCGGACATCCGCTCGTCCAAGCAGCCGCGCTTTTTTCCCCTTTTCCGCCGCTTGCTACGGGCTCCGGAACCGTTGCCGTCGCAGCCTACCATGCGGCGCAAGCGCTCGGTTACCGGCATATCGAATGCAGCGGAACAGATTTTGCCTATCCCGGCGGGAAGGCATACGCACGGGGCACCTATCTTTCAGCGCAATATGCTGGCAGCGCGGCGCGCATCTGTCCCCAAGAACACTCGTTCGTTCGCCTCATGTTCCGCACCGAAACCTACAGCGAGCGGACAGCACAGGGCATCACCTATCGAACGGCGCTTTTAGATTCTTACCGCACGGCTTTTGAAGCGGAAAAACATACCGCAATCCGCTGGCAGCACACCGACTTTCGGCAATTCCCGTATGCGGCATTCTTTACATCCTTTATCGAAAGCCTAAAACAAAATAACCGGAGCGCCGTTATGCCTCTTCTTCCCGCACTTGCATGGTGCAAAGCTCATAGAAAAGGAAATTTGACCGATATGGAACTTGTATCGGAATTCATTTCGGAGTATACTGATTTATGATGAAAAAAATATTGGTGACGGTCTATACCGTATGCGCATTGCTTGTTATTATTGGAAGTTTACTATGGTTCGTTTTCACCCTTCAGAGTGATTCTACTGCGGGAAAGGCGGAATCCTTGAAGAACTTTAAGATATTTGCTCAGCATACTGGGGAGATATTGTCGGAATCCGCCCAAGCGGGTAATCCTGCCCGGTTGCAAGTACAGCTTGAACAGCTGTGCCGTAACTATAGCAAATATGTTCAAGCGGTTTTAATCAAAGATAGCGCCGGTATCGTGTTTATCTGGCCGAAGAACACCGATATTTTTTCATATAATGAACAATACACAGTCGAAGTAAAAAACCTGCCGCTTTTTTTTTCTGCCGCACAAACACATATCCCGGTTAAAGAAACGGGTAATACCGTTACCGTCCATGCGGCGCTCCAAATGCTTCCGCTTGAAACGGTCTTCAACCGCGGTCAAATAGTGTTCGTTTTATTACTGCTAATTGTGCTGATGACCGTCTTGGTGTTAGTCTTTTCATATATAGATATGAAATCCATCGCTGAAAAGAAACCGGGGTTCAAAGCTGCGCTGCGTAGTTCCGAAACGGATAGCATCGATGCAAACACCGCCCAACAAAGCGAGTATTTCTCTCCTGCAGCGAATAATGAAGTAGTCGCCATGCCTCACACGGAAACTTATACCGAAACGCCGCCCCCTATCGAAGAGGATTCTTCAGCGCCTTTGCAAACGGAAGGTTTAAGTATCCGCGCAAGGGTGTCGAATCTCCATGAACAGCCCGCACCGGAAAAAAATAAGCCGCAACCATCTACAACGGCATCATCTGTACCGCTAAACGTACAGCTTGAATCGCTCAATCGTCTCCATATCTATGATGATAATGATGAACAATCCAAAAAAAACGCACCGGAATATCAGGAAAACTCATACAATGCACAGCCTGAAAATAGCAGCGCGGATCGGCAAAACAACAAGAATGAGTCTACGGAAAAAACTGCATCTTCAAATAAAGTTCAATCGGATGTTTCACAAACGGCGACCGCTCCGCAAGCGGCTAGTAAACAGAGCTTTGATGCAGGGAATTATGGATTCTTTGAAAATCACACGCAACCATTGAAAGCTTCGTCTCAAGCACAGGAAACTACACAACATCAATCCACTACATCTTTCGAAAACACCCCGCTTTCAAATGCAGCACGAGGGGACAGCCGTTCACTTGAACAGGCTATGCTCATTGAAGAATTGACAAATGCAATTACCGAAACAGCCGCCGCCGAAGAGGACTTAACCCTGTTGCTCATTCACGCGGACGACATACCTCATAATCAGCACATTATTCACCTATTGCGTTCAACACTTGACCGCATCCATAAAGTATTTGCCTTTAACAAAGATATTCTTGGAGTCATTGTCTTTTATGCATCGTTTGATCAGGCAATGCAGATTGCAAGCAATCTTTATGACGAAATTAATGAGCTTCTGGCTCCTTCCGTTAAAAAATCGCTCGGTATCGGACTTACGACACGGGCAGGGCGGCTTATACCTGCTCCCCGAATGATTGAAGAAGCCATGGCTGCAATCGGCAAGGCAACCCAAGAGGGCGGCGATCCTATTGTCGCTTTTAGGGTTAATCCCGATAAGTACCGACGATGCCTTACTCGGTTAGGCTGATCTACATTACTGAAAGCAAACACGCAGGGTTCTTTTTCTACTGCCTTGCAGAAAATACAACGGTTCGTCTTTCCTCTTGAAAATATACGAGCATCCATTGCATCTCATATCGAAAGTAGATGCAATGGTTCATTATTCTATTCGTAATTGCGTAAAAGCGGTTTGGTCAGTTTGTTTTTCGGTAAAAATCCACTATCGAACGACCGTAAGCACGCTGATCGACGCGAGTTAATGAGAGAATTTGATCGGGCAGCTCTTTTTCTTTAGGTCGATGAATCAGCGCAAGCCCTCCAACAACCAGAATCGGTTTTTCGGCGATCGTATGCAATAGCTCATAATGGAATTGATATGGGAAAGGAGGATCAAGGTAGATAATATCAAAAGTATTTTTAGAACGCTGAAGATAAAGCTCCACCGGCATACATTTACAGTCAAGTTTTTTATCCGCAAGCGCAGCATTTTTTAACAAAATGGGGAACTTATCTTTATCCTTTTCCACTAATACGACCGGATAGGCCCCCCGTGAATAGGCTTCAAGTCCGCACATACCCGATCCGGTAAATAAGTCCAAAAAAGACTTGCCGCCCAAATCTCCTAAAATCGCAAAAAGAGATTCCCTCATTCTATCCATAGCCGGTCTGATAATTCCTTTAGGGCATTGAACTTGCCGGTTTTTTAGTGTTCCACCTGTTATGCGCATATCAATTTGCTTAAATACAAAGGAGCTGACTTAATTCATTTTGAGAAACAATCTGATACGCATCAAGATTCTTATCGCTTTCTTTAATCCGTGTTTCTATTCGATCTTTCGTATCATTATGTAGCTTATAGTAAGTGTTCAGATCGGAACCCGCAACGGGTAAAGCAATCTGTTTTTTGATTGTCTTAGCGGCAAATGCTTTTAGGAGCAATAAGTAATCCGTTTCGCACGAATAAAGACTCTGCATAATTGGAAGATATTCGGGCAAATGGGAAAGATTCTGCACTTCGACAAACAACGACTGCAGCGTATCCGATATGAAAGAGATATCGGATACAGTTTTGTTTAAAAACATATTTTCCGACAGTTCAAGCGAAAGTCCTTCGGTGGTAATACTGATGATTTTTGCGATCTGATATAGATTATCATGAAATGCGGTATTTTTAAGCATAGAACTCCTCCCTTTCTACGTTTTGAGTATCGGCATTTTTTTAACAAATATAAGCCTCAACTCAAGCAGGGTAGGGTAAACGCATCAAGTCGTTTTTTTAGCTCCCCCGCGGAAAAATTGAGACTATCCGACCAGAGTTGCCAAGGATGGCCTCGCTAAAAGCTCCAGTCTATTTTCCCCCTTATGCGCCCATCCCGTATTTATCTTGTAATTTTTTATTCATTGTGGCAGTATAGCAGCTATGATTTTTAATGATACACTCAGAATGGGAATCGATGTCGGCTCGACAACAGTAAAAACGGTGATTTTGTCCGCTGACAATTCCATTATATATAGCCGCTATGAGCGGCATCGCGCAGATATTCGTAAAACAATTATTGTGGTAGTAACAGACGCCTTGGACACGGTTGCAAAAAGATACGGCAACAGCGCTCAGTTACAGGTGCGGGTTACCGGTTCAGGCGGCTTAGCTGTTTCAAAGTGGCTTTCCGTACCGTTTGTGCAGGAGGTTGTTGCCGCGGCAGTTGCCGTGCAGTCAAAGATACCGCAAACGGATGTTGCTATTGAACTGGGCGGTGAAGATGCCAAGATCACCTACTTTGGTCATTCTGTTGAACAGCGTATGAACGGTACCTGCGCAGGAGGTACGGGCGCCTTTATCGATCAAATGGCGGCGCTCCTCGAAACCGATGCAACGGGGCTCAATGAGCTTGCCAAAAATGCAACGACAATATATCCCATCGCCGCCCGTTGCGGTGTCTTTGCAAAGACTGACGTACAGCCGCTCATCAACGAAGGTGCGCGGCGGGAAGATATTGCCGCAAGTATCTTTCAGGCGGTCGTTAGTCAAACGATTTCCGGGCTTGCATGCGGAAAGCCCATCCGCGGGCGCTGCGCCTTTTTAGGCGGTCCCTTACACTTTCTTGACCAATTACGGCAGCGGTTTATCGAAACGCTGCACCTTGCGGATGACGAAATTATCGTGCCGGAAAACTCCGAGCTTTTTGTAGCACTCGGTGCGGCGCTTGGCGCGGCGCTCGGCGCGGGTTCTCATCAATCGCTCAGACCTTCACCGCATCGGGCGGTTGATAACGGCGCTGCATCGGCGGAGATTTCCTGCACGGTGCCGATGCAGACACAGCTATTGCGCACGGGGTTCCGCACCCATCCCGAAGCCGTGCCGGACATCACACGTACAACAGTATTTACCAACCCCGCCGCGTTGACTATAGAACTACTGCGGAACAAGCTCGACTCCCTCGCTGATGCGGAAATGCAGGAAGTTCAGCGGCTTCCGCCCCTTTTTGAAAACGACGCGGCGCTTACGGAATTTCGTGAGCGGCACGGACGGGAACGAGCGGAAACCGCTCCGCTCGAAGCGGCGTCCGGTCCCGTCTTCCTCGGCATGGATGCAGGTTCGACCACGACAAAGGCCGTGCTGATCGATACAGCGGGCAGAATCCTTTGGCAATTTTATGAATCGAATGCAGGCAATCCGGTCAGTCTTGCGGTAACGATGCTGCAATCCCTCTATGAACACATTCCGAGCGGAGCGCATATTGCTCGCTCATTATCTACCGGCTACGGTGAAGGGCTTTTCCAAGCTGCTTTCGGGGTCGATGCGGGGGAAGTGGAAACCATTGCGCACCATCGCGCCGCAGATTTCTTTCTCCCCGGCGTTGAATTTTTGCTCGACATCGGTGGGCAAGATATGAAGTGTATCCGTATGAAAAACCGCTGCATCAGTTCCATTCAATTAAATGAGGCTTGTTCTTCAGGCTGCGGCAGCTTTTTGGACAATTTTGCCCGTTCGCTCGGTATGTCGGTTACCGACTTTTCCGCACAGGCGCTCCTTGCGCCGAAGCCCATCGACCTCGGAAGCCGCTGTACGGTCTTTATGAACAGCCGCGTAAAACAGGCGCAAAAGGAAGGCGCATCCGTCGGAGATATTTCCGCAGGGCTTTCGTATTCGGTTATCAAAAACGCGCTCTTTAAGGTAATCAAGCTGCGGAATACCGCTGCTATTGGGGAAAAAATTATTGTGCAGGGCGGCACCTTTCACAACGATGCGGTACTCCGCGCCTTCGAGCTTATTACCGGCAGGGAAGCGGTGCGTCCCAATATCAGCGGCTTGATGGGAGCTTTCGGCGCCGCGCTCCTCGCCCGCGACCAATGGCAGGAACAAGGATCAGACGCAGCGGCTCGATCGCATATCTTATCGACCGAAGGGCTTAATGCGTTAACTGTTAAGCTGGAACTTTCCCGCTGCGGCAAATGCGCCAACAACTGCCTGTTAACCGTTAATCGGTTTAATACTCCCGCGGCAGGTACCCGTATTTTTATTACGGGGAACCGCTGCGAGCGGGGCGCCGAGATAGCGGAAACAGAAAATACACCGCGCAAAGAAACGCTTGCAAAGACCGGCAGCGCAAAACAGGAAAGCGATGTACCCAATCTCTTTGAGTGGAAATACAAGCGTGTATTTTCGTATACGCCGCTGCCGGAAGCCGAAGCTGTAAGAGGCGTTATCGGTATGCCGCGCGTGCTCAACCTCTACGAAAATTATCCGTTCTGGTTCACGCTTTTTACTGAACTGAAATTTTCGGTGAGACTGTCTCCTCGTTCCTCTCGTAAACTCTATGAACAGGGATTGGAATCCATCCCGTCGGAATCCGTCTGTTATCCCGGCAAAATTTCCCACGGACACATCGAAGCGCTGTTAAAAGCGGGTGTTACGACAATCTTCTATCCCTGCATTCCGTATGAAACAAAAGAAGACCCCAAGTCAAACAATCATTTTAACTGCCCCGTGGTAACGAGCTATCCCGAAGTCCTCAAAAACAATATCGATGCGCTGAGGTTGGATGAGCATATCCGCTTTCTGAATCCGTTTTTGCCGCTCTATAATGAAAAGCGGCTCGGCGAACGCCTCCACGAAGAGCTCAATAAATACTGGAATATTCCGCTTGCCGAAATCCGCGCTGCCGTCCGGAAAGCGAAAGAAGAAGCGGAAGCGGTAAAAAAAGAGACCCAGTTCAAAGGGGAGGCAGCGCTCCGCACAATAGAAGAACGCGGGCTTATCGGTGTGGTGCTTGCAGGGCGGCCGTATCATCTTGACCCTGAAATTAACCATGGAATTCCGGAACTGATAACGGGATTGGGCATTGCGGTATTGACGGAAGATTCTGTAGCGCATTTAGGTAAACTCCCCCGCCCGCTGCGGGTGGTAGACCAGTGGGTATATCACAACCGGCTATACCGCGCTGCCGAGTTTACCGCACGGCAGGATAACCTCGCGTTTATTCAGCTGACCAGCTTCGGCTGCGGTTTGGATGCGGTTACCGCCGACCAAGTGCAGGAAATTACCGAAGCGCATGGAAAAATGTACACCCTGCTTAAAATTGACGAAGGTTCCAACCTTGGTGCAGTGCGTATCCGTATCCGCAGTCTTCTTGCGGCAATCCGTGAACGCAGCAAAGGAGTGCCTGTCAAAGCGCCGGGCTATCGCGGCTTTAAGCGCATTGAATTTACCAAAGAGATGCGTAAACGGTATACCGTCCTCGCGCCGCAGATGGCTCCCATTCACTTTGACTTGTTGGAAGCAGCCTTTAGGCATTCAGGCTTTAACCTTGCCATATTGCCGGATACCGATCCTCAGGCAATCGACTGCGGATTGCGCTATGTAAACAACGATGCCTGTTATCCTGCCATTATCGTTGCGGGGCAGATGATCGCGGCGCTGCAGTCGGGGAAATACGACCTCAATGCGACGGCGCTCATCATTACGCAAACGGGAGGCGGGTGCCGCGCGACCAACTACATCGGATTTATCAGGAGGGCGTTGGAAGATGCAGGCTTGGGCTACATTCCTGTCATTGGATTGAGCGCGCAGCAGATTGAAAAAAATTCCGGTTTTAAGCCGACACTGGCGTTAGCCGATCGCGCGTTAAAAGCGCTGTGCCTCGGTGATTTACTGATGCGCGTTCTCTACCGTATTCGACCCTACGAGCAGGAAAAAGGAGCTGCGAATGCGCTCTACCGGCGCTATGCCGACAGGATCAAGACTGAATTACAACACATGACGGGGCGGGATTACCGCCGAGTTGTACGCGATATTGTACATGATTTTGATACGCTGCCGCTTATCCAAGTGGAAAAACCCCGCATCGGCGTCGTCGGAGAAATTTTGGTAAAATTTCATCCGACAGCCAACAACGATATTGTCGGTACTATTGAGCGGGAGGGCGCTGAATGCGTCATGCCCGACTTGATGGACTTCTTCTTTTATTCATTATTCGATGGAATTTACTACGAAACATCGCTGGAATCGAGCGCATTTAACCGGTTCAAATATCACGCCGCAATCTGGTACGTCGAGCGGTATCGCAATGGAATGAAAAAAGAGCTGAACAAAAGCCGCCGTTTTACCGCGCCGGAATCGATCTACAACTTGGCAAAAGGGGTTCACGGTGTGCTTGATTTAGGGAACGCCGCCGGCGAAGGCTGGTTCCTTACCGCCGAAATGGTGGAACTTATCAAGGCGGGCGTTGTCAGCATTGCCTGTTTGCAGCCGTTTGCGTGCCTCCCCAATCACGTTACCGGCAAGGGGATGATTAAAGAATTACGCCGGCGCTATCCCGATGCGCAGATATCTGCCATCGACTTTGATCCGGGGGCAAGCGAGGTCAACCAGCTTAACCGCCTCAAGCTTCTTTTGGCAAACGCGCCGTGCGGTGAACATCCTGATCGTATGCGCAATAAGGAGAAAACGCCTGCCTAAATCAACGCTCTTTTCCTATCGGGCATTTCTAAAAATCTAACCGACTTTTTTCTAACCGACTTTTTACAGATACCTTTTGCATCTTTCAGAATAGAAGATGCTCCGTTTTTTTCGGTGAGATGTAACGTGCGGCAATGCAACCCCTTGTTTTTAGCGGTTCATTTTATTACCATATAGGTATGATATACGCACCCATTGACGATACGGCGCTGCAACAGCACCTCGATAAACTTGAAAAGGATGAACTCCATATTTTTACTGCTGCCGACGGACTGTTTCGCGGCGGGCTTTTCCATGGCTCGCGGTTTGTAAACAGAATACGCGCCCAGCATGGATTGGGAATTCTGGAAACCCTTGTCCTCGGACAGGCGGGACTGTGCGCTGCGCTGATGATTCAGACGATGAAAGGGCGCGAAACACTCCAGCTGCGCTACGAAACGGACGGTCCCGCAACGGGTTTTTCCGTAGAAGCTGATTCGCGGGGCTTTGTACGCGGGTACCTTTTGCAAAACTCCATCCCGATCGATGCGCCGCTTGAAAGTTGGGATCTTGCGCCATTCTTCGGAAACGGGACTATCAGCGTTACACGGTTCCCTGAATCATATCAAGCGGCGGGGCGGGAGCCGCACCGCGGTATTGTCGAAATTAAATACCGGAATATTGCAAAAGACCTCGCGTGGTATTTTCAGCAATCGGAACAGCTTGCTACTGCCTTTAATACGAGTATCCGTTTTGATAGCATCGGCAGGGTAGTCGGCGCAGGCGGCTTTTTTATCCAGCGGATGCCAACAGTGGGCGGAACACGCCGAGGCGGGCAACCAAGGACAGAAGAAGAAATTGAAGATACCGTTACCCGTATGGAGCGGGCATTTACCGCCTGCCCGCCGCTCGGCGATTGGTTTGCAGAAGGCGGCAATTGCGAAGACATTATTTTCGGCTTACTCCGCGAGTTTAATCCACAAGCGGTTGCGGCACGAAACATCACCTTTGATTGCCCGTGCTCAAAAGAGTATTACCGGGAAGCATTACAGAAGCTTCCGCAATCCGAGCTGAAAAACTTGCAAGAAACGGCGGATGATCCGCTTGAGATTGTCTGCCAAAATTGCTCCAGCGTATACCATATTCCACTTGCCGAACTCTAAAATAAGTGCATCCGTGAAGATATTATTTTATTCGTGCGGAGGGTTTAATGCCCGTCGCTTCTTTACCGGAATCTTGAGCAGGATCGCACACACAGTGCAAAACGTTGAGCGCTGCTCACATACCGCGTCGAGGGTGTTGATTGATAAAAGATAACGTACTAATTGATATAATAATAATCACGGAAATCAATTTTTGAGTGAAGGTATTAAAAAAGAAGAAAAAATGCTAAAGT
>CAUVHB010000013.1:0-11983 GCA_963551335.1 uncultured Treponema sp. | reverse complement strand
CGCACATTTTTTTCAACAGGTGGGTAAACGCACGAAGAGGTTCAACTCTGGTCGAATAGTATCGATTTTTCCGCGGAAATGTTAAAAAAACAGCCTGATGTGTTTACCCTGATTTATTATTTACATCGGCATCGGAAAAGTAGTACAATCGTATCGTTTACAACGTAATGCCGGATAACGAGAATACACGTGCGGCATGGGGTTTTCACATTTGTACCTCGGGAGGCTTTATGAAAAAAGCGGCAATTATCTATGCATCGGTTCATCATGGAAACACAGAAAAAGTAGTTACGGCAATGGCGCACGATATGCCGGTAACGCTGTTTAAAGCAGAACACGCGCAAAATATCGACTTTTCGGAATATGATTGTGTCGGCTTCGCTTCGGGAATATACGCCGGACGATTCCACAAATCGATATATGCCTTTTTGAAAAACCACCGGCAGGAACTTCCGCCGTATGCTTTTGCGGTATGTACGAGCGGAGTGGGAAAAGGCAGGTATGCAAAAAAGTTTGCCGGCCATTTACAGGCGAACGGCTTTACCGTCTTGGGGGCATTTGAATGTAGGGGATTTGATACCTTTGGACCATTCAAACTGTTCGGCGGTTTAGGAAAAGGACATCCCGACGATACGGAGCTTGCAGACGGGGTTGCGTTTATAAAGAAGATTATGGTAACGTCTGTCTAAGTCTATATTTCTGTATTCAAGGAGGACTCTATGTCTAAAAAACTTTGTTCATTAGTAGTTTTGGTTGTGATGCTCGCCGCGCTGCCGGTATGGGCGGGCGGAAAGCAGGATAAAAAAGCATCGGAAACTTTTGCAACCGTAACCGATCATCAAGGTAGAACTGTTGTTATCCCCAAAAAGCCGGAGCGGATTGTTGCGCCGTTTTACATTTTGAGTAACACCGCATTGGCAATCGGCTGTCGGGAATACATCGTGTCGGGCGACGGCGGCAAAAATCCGCGACCGTTTATTAAAGAATTTGCTCCGGAGCTGGCGGACAACCCTGCATGCGGCGGCGCAAAGAACTTGAACCTCGAAGCGGTTGCATCTCTTTCGCCCGACCTCATTTTAGTGCCGTTTAAAGCCGCGCAGCAGCTCCCCCAAATCGAAGCGCTTGGTGTTCCCGCATTGGTAATTGAACCCGAAACGGTGCATAATTTTTTTAGCTATATCGAAATGCTCGGTGCAGCTTCCGGTAATCGCGAACGAGCGCAAAAGCTACTCACTTTTTATAAAGCAATCTTACAGGATGTTGCAGGTTTCGTAAAAGGTGAACCGGCGGTATCCGTTTATGTCGCCAGCCGCGCCGATATGCTCAACGCCCTTAGCCCCAAGATGTTCCAAGCGGAACTCGTTGCCGCAGCCGGCGGAAAATTGGTGAGCAATGATATTACCGATGTCTATTGGGCAAAAGTATCGCTGGAGCAAGTGCAGAAATATGCCCCGCAGGTTATCGTTGCCGCAACGGGATCAAAGGTAACTCCGGAAGAACTCGCCGGAAAGGCTGAATGGAAGGGCATCCCCGCAGTTGATAACGGCAAGGTCTATGTATTTCCGTCAAATGTTGACGAATGGGACTCTCCTATTCCGTGCTCATGTCTCGGGGTTATCTGGCTTGCTGATAAACTGCATCCGGGAAAAATCCCTGCCGGTTATTTAGCAGAAAAAACCAAGGCTTTTTATCGGGACTTCTTCGGTAAAGAAAAAGCCCTTGCCTCCCTTAACGTACAATAACAAGATAACATCGTTTAATGTCGATGCCGTACCGGACTAAACTGATATTTACAGCTTGTATAATGCCGCTCGCTGCGCTGCTTTTCTCGCTGAGCTGGGGGCGTTATCCGCTCTCTTTCGCTAAGATACTTTCGATCCTGTTCCGCACCGACGCATTTGCCGCGGTAACTACAGCCGATTACAACATCTTTATGAACATCCGGCTGCCGCGCACACTCTTTGTCTTTCTTGCGGGAGGCGCTATCGGGTTGAGCGGCGTAAGCCTGCAAAGTCTTTTCCGCAATCCGCTGGTAGCGCCCGACATCATCGGTGTTTCGACCGGCGCTTCACTCGGCGCGGCAATCGGTATCGTACTGCTGCATACGAGCTCGGCCGGTATTCAGCTCTGCGCCTTTGCTGGCGGGATCGGGGCAACATTGCTGGTGCTGCAACTTTCGAACATGGGCGGAGAGCACAGCCTGATACGCCTCGTGCTTGCAGGGGTTATCATCAATGCGCTTGCCGGCGCCGGAGTCTCCCTTATCAAATACATTGCAGACCCGCTCAATGAGCTGCCTGCTCTGGAGTTTTGGCTGATGGGCTGTTTTAACGTTATCACGTGGAGAAAGCTCGCTGCCTTTGTACCGATTGCCGCTGTGGGATGCAGTTTTATCATCCTGTTCCGCAGGCAGCTCAACATTCTTTCGCTTGGGGATGAAGAAGCGGCCTCGCTCGGCACGCCGGTCAAAAAGATGCGACTATTGTTTATTATCACTTCGACAGTGCTGGTTGCGAGCGTGGTGTCCGCCGCCGGCATCATCAGCTGGATAGGACTTATTGCGCCGCATATTATTCGGCTCTTATTCGGCAATAATAATTACAAGGTAGCCCCGCTCTCTTTTCTGTGCGGCGCAGCGCTCCTATTATGCGCAGATACCGTTGCCCGCTCCCTAACTGGCAATGAGATACCGGTCAGCATTATTACGGCAATCATCGGAGCTCCAATTCTTGCGCAGCTGATGCTCCGCCGGAACAACGATATTTGGATTGGAATATGAACGCGGCGTTTGAACTTGACGGCGTTACGGCAATGAGAGGTACCCAGCCTATTCTGAAAGACCTCCGACTCACCATCCCGCAGCAACAGGTTATTGCACTCATAGGGCCAAATGGAGCGGGCAAGACCACGCTTTTGCGGCTCCTCGCCGGCCTCGATACGCCTGCGTCCGGTAGGCTCTCCGTATTGGGCGAACAGGCGGCGCAGCTAACGCGAAAGCAATTTGCTCAAAAAGTATGCTATATTCCGCAAGGACATTCCGGCGTATTTACCTACACGGTACGGGACTTTGTCGTAATGGGACGCAACCCCCATCAAACCGCGCTGCAAGTTCCTTCGCCCAAAGACTGGGAATATGTCGATCATGCGCTTGAGGTGTTCGGCTTAACGCAATTTGCAGAGCGCTCTTACAGCCAGCTCAGCTCAGGGGAATCGCGGCTTGTGATGCTTGCCCGCGGTATGGTTCAGGATGCGCCTATCATCCTCTTGGATGAACCAACCGCCAATCTCGACTTTTACAACGAGCATAAAATTATGCAGATTACCCGTAAACTGTGTACAAAAGCGCACAAGACGGTGCTTGTGTCCATCCATAATCCCGCGCTTGCCTTGCAATACGCCGACCTTATCTACTGCATTTACGGCGGAGGTATCGCTGCCGTAGCAGAAAAAAGCAATCCCGATTTTGAATGTGCCATTACCGCAATGCTGAACGTCATGTATGCCGAAAAAGGCTGCGGCGTTATCCACCTTCAACATATTGATGGTATTCCCTTTGTGTATTTGAAATAGCATCGGTGATTTAATTCCAAGCGCGGCAATACTTTCGTCCATAATCAACAGGCTCAATGCTCGCGTCGGAGTTATTGATTGCTTATACCATTGGCTTTAAAATTTTTAAAGAATCCGATATTGTTTTGTACATATTCTTTTACAGGCTCTAAATAATACTATATGATAAAGGGACAAACTTTTAGGGAGAAAGATTATGACATTCAAAGAAAGAATGAGCGAAATTATGCAGAGTATACGGGCAGCAGCCGTAAGTTCTCCGACCGTATTCTTTTTTGTATTAGCAGCAGGTATATCGCAGCTCTTTTATAAATATATTCCGAATGCGATACATTTGAATTTTCTGTTTTCGTTTTCGGCCGTTTTACTCTGTAACGACAAAATAAAAGCAGCGGCAGTCCGCACTAAAGTGATAATTTTCTGCTGTCAAATAGCCGCACTTACTGCAATGTATCTTACCGGTCTTTTGACCCTCAATAAAAACATTGATTTGGTGTATCTATCGTTAATATACTTATATTGCATCTGCGCTTTTATCTTCTTTTTCCCTGCGGAAGACTTTCTGAAAGAATTTAAATTGCGGTTTATTCATGTTCTGGTTTCGCTGCTCTTTTTCGGCGCTGTATACTGCACACTGTTTGTCACCGTCTCTTTGATTAATGCCATTTTTAATCTTAATATTGTGTTTACCGAAAGTATCATCTTCCGCATTACCAACGCGGCAGCAACCGTTACAGCTCTGACCGTGTTTGCCGTATACCACTCAAAACCACTCGTACACTCAAAATTTTTTACCCTTATGTTTCAAAAGCTGCTGCCTATTTTACTGCTGCCGCTTGGTATCCTCGGCCTTGTGTATTTAGCAAAGTATGCACTACTTCCTCGTTCAACGGAAGTAATGTATTTTCCGTTATATTATCTTGTGCTGGGCACTATTGTACTCTGTTTGTTGATGATTCAGCATTTTACAGACCGGCAAAATATTGTACGGCTTATGCTCGGTATCCTCGGTACCGCATCGCTGCTGTTCATTGCCGCTTTGCTGCACGAACGAGCAATCAGTACAAGGTATTATAGAATCGGTTTTAGTGTGTCCGACAAACTGCCGCTGCACGAAATAGTAATAAACGGCCTTTTGGCGCTTTACTTTTTTGTTGCGGTATTCAGCAGGAAAAACATAACTGCAAAGCTTCGTGCCGTAACGGCAATTATCACAATCATTCTCTTTTTTCCAGTCATCGGATTCTATAATTATGCTTATTTTGAAAGAGAAAATATAACCAGACCTCGTAATGATTTGACAGAGTTTATACACGAAAGGAATCGGAATAGTGATAGCGCACCCCGTCCTGAATACTTGTATCGATATTATCCGTTAGAAAATCAGCCTTCTGAAAATATTGATCGAATTATCGAAACCACTGAATACGAAGCTGTTCTTGTGAAAGTTGATTTAGATTTAAATGCAATACCAGCCATCCCTATTCCCCGTGATGCACGATGCCGGTATCGTTCATTCTTGTTTTCAATGACACCGGACGGAAAATCGGTAAAAATAAGCGATGAAACAGACGGACAGATAGTAATGCTTGATTTTTATACACGGCTAAAAACCGACAGCGCAGAATCCGAAAAGATATCAGACGAGACGCCTTTCATCTACGAAGATAAAAAGATGAAAATCATTATTCGATATGCTTCTTACTACGAAAATCGATCCGCGCGAGTTACTTTCGATGCTTATATCAAAAAGACACCGGTTATGCCGCAACAGTAAGCAACTCACTCTGATACGGCAAGTATAACATCTACCTGTATAAAAACTGTGGATAGTTCTGCTGCTGTGTCGCGACGATAGAGGCGAGTTTTCTGATGTTTGGATTTGAATCTTGATAAGATTTTTCTAAAGTAGATAAAAAAAATACCGATTATAGAAATAGTGGAGGATCGGTATGGTATCAAATTATGTACCGCTGTCAACATTGTCTTATGTGGCTATGACGAGCATTTCGGCTGGAGGGCGTGCATATCTTCCGGTCGATACTAAACAAGTCGTTTATTCTCATTTTCAATATGTTTCTGGAGTGCCGCGCACTAAGGATCAAAACGGTGTCAGTATCGGGAAGCTGAAAATTTTGAATACGCTTATCGATCAGCTGGTTAAAATGCGCGAAAACGAACAGGAAAACAAGCTGTTAACGGCAAATTCCGATGAAAAAACGCTGGATACGATGATTGAATACGTCAATAACAAAATCCATACGGAAATAACACTCTCAAAGAATATCGGATATGCTTCTTCCTTGCCGGAATCGGCTTATTTATTGGATCTGACAGCCTAGATAGAGAGGCGTTTTTTCATAAATATTTTTAAACGCCTCGTCCGCATATTTTATCTTTTCTAAAGAACTTGCGATTTTTTTAATAAAAGGGTAACATAGCGGTCATGGACGTCATTGCGCGGTATCCTGAATTTTCTCCGCTATCTCTTGAGGCTGTACAATCAATTAAAGTCGATTTGCAGCAACTCCATGACGGTATTTCGGAGTTAACTTTCGGAAGTTTGTATTTTTTTAGAAATTTTTATAAATATCAGATAAGTAGGTTCGATGAGCATACGTTGCTTTTTTTGGGAGAAGAGCAGGGAAGAACATTTTTTTTCACTATAGGAGCGCCCCTTCCCGTTTCTACAATTAAAGAACTGTACAGCAGCTGCGCGTACTGGAAATTAATCTCTGAATCCTATTTAAGTAATAATCAGGCGCTTTTTCAGAATTTTAAAGAGCCTCCAACCGAAGACAGGGATAATTTCGATTACCTCTACACCCGTCTTTCATTAAGTACGCTATCAGGGAAACAATTACATAAAAAAAAGAACCATGTAAACGGATTTTTAAGCAATTATCCGGATTTTACATTAAAAAAGATTGATGCAGACACCAAAAAAGACGCATCTAAAATTTTAGACATCTGGGCAACGGAGCAAGCAAACCTCCAAGAAACCGACTACGAAGCTGCGCAGCAGGCATTGGCATTGCCGCAAATAACGGATTTTCTCAGTCTTATCCTTTATGTGCAGGGTGTGCCGGTGGCATGGTGTTTAGCCGAATTGGTCGCACAGGGAACTATTGCCGTTGTTCATTTTGAAAAAGCACGAACCGATTTTCGAGGCAGCTATCAATACATCAACTATGCTTTTGCACAATCACTTCCTGAACAGGTCGTGTACATTAACCGTGAACAAGATTTGGGCGACGAGGGGCTGCGCCATGCAAAAATGAGCTACAAGCCGGAAGGTTTTGCTAAAAAATACCGACTTGATAAAGGAGCGCTTTGAAACTATGAAGTTTGTCAGCACTCGAAACAGCGCTTATGCGGTTTCTTTTAAACATGCAATCTTTGATTGTATGCCTGCCGACGGCGGCTTATATGTTCCGTACTCCGAACACGATTTACGCTCGTGGATATTGCACATGAACGAGCAAACGACTTTTTCGACTATAGCAGGCTCACTAACCTCCGCACTGCTCAAAGAAGAAATTAGTCCGGTCATTTCCGAACGGATTGCAGCGACAGCCTTTCAGGACTATAGTCCGCGGCTCCGCCAGCTTGATGACCGTCTCTTTTTACTGGAACTGTTTCATGGTCCGACCGGTAATCATCGGGATTTTGGTTTTTTATGGCTTGCCTCCGCGTTGGAACATCTGTTGACAATAGATGAAAAAAATGCCATCGTCATTGCCCCCAGCACCGGAGCGGGCGGCAGAAGTATGGCAGCAGCGTTTGGAAACAAAAAGCATCTTAAATTGGTTATCTTATATCCGAAAGGTTATGCAAAAGGACTAAAACCGGAGCATTTATTTCAGAATGGGGGTTCCGTTTATCCCGTAGAGGTTGATGGAGACACTGCCGTAGTTGAAAACCTTATCCGTTCTATTTACCAAGAGCGGCAGCTTATAAAAGATTATAACTTGACGCTGGCAAATACTGTTAACATCGGGCGTATCTTGCCGCAGGTTTTCTTTTATATGTTTGCCTTTACCCGTATAAAAATGAGGACGGCAGGAGAAATTTTCTATGCGGTTCCGTCCGGCAACTACGGCAATCTTGCAGCTGGTTTATACGCATGGAAATTTTGTTTGCCGGTAAAAGGTTTTATTACCGATGCAACGGAAGCCCTTACCTGCGACGAAACGGGGAGCTGCTGCTGTATTAACTCTTCCATTCCGCTTGCGGAGCGGGGCGCCGCTGATCCTGCCGTTCCATCCAATATCGAACGGCTTGAACAAATTTTTACACTCAGTCCTGCTATCATGAAATCGATTATTTTTCCAGCTAAGGTTTCGGATGCCGAGGCGAAAACCCTTATCAGCGATTCTTATCGGCATTACGGCATTATGTTTGATATGGCAACAGCCCGCGCATACGCCGCAGCGCAAACCCGAAACATCTTCCGGCGGCAGGGCGGTGAATCCCTCGTGTTAGTCTCGAAGGATCATCCCGCTTTTGAAAGCGAAATTCTTACTCGGATATGCGGAGAACCTCCGATAATTCCCGAATATCTCCGAGATATTGACACTCCCCTTCCGAATGTGCCGCTTATCAACGGAACAAAAGAAGAGCTCATTAAAATATTAAATACAGTAAGCGAGGTACAATAATGCCATACAAATTAGACGGTGCAAAATTCCCTACATTGGAAGATTTAGTTGAAGCGCTCTATCCGCTCTATGCTGACAAAATGAGCGAAGAAGAATTCAAGAAATACGCGGAGGAAAATGCGGAAAAAAGTTAACGGGCGTCTGTTAAAACCGCATAGCCTTTTAAAAATTGTCTGAAACTTTCTTTCACGAAGACTATTAAGCTCATTTTTTTTGGAGATTATAATGAATTATCATTACGGACTTATAAAAAGAAGTGTCGTACCGTTTATCCTGTGCGGTATTTTGATACTTGTTCCCTCATTCCTTTTTGCGATGGAAAAGCCCACAACCGAATCTACGCAAGGTACTTTTTCCGGAGATTACGTCATTTATCGCGACTATTCATGGAAAGCCCCTACGTGGATAGGTTTTTTATACTATAACGACGAAACCTACGGCGCTTTTATCCGTACCGATACGCCGGAAAATCCTCGTACCGTATCCATTCTATTCAGTACTCAAATTGAGAATGGACAATTAGTTCTAACCGGTCAGCAAATTATCTCTTCCATCACGCAAGATGACACCTTTGGAGTCAATTATTTGATGGGACTTTTGCCAAAGCTCTATGAACTTAAAACCTTTCCCCGTGCCGGAAAAGCGCCGTTCGGTACGGCAACAATACGCAAGCAAATGGAAGAATTCGGCGGTTCGGTAACCCTGAACTTTCAATCTTTTGTACCCCTCTTTCACTTGAAAACAATAACCGGCGCAAAAAAAGGAACCGTTTTGGAATTGACCGAAATAGGTTCTATTAACGGGAACGGAGAATCGGTATTCTACGGCTACGATCCGGTAGAACCTCAGCAGGGGACGAACGTATTTACCCTCAATAAAGCTGCAAAAAAAGAAACGGTAACCGTATCGGGCATTCAGCTCCATTTGGATAGCCAGTGGAAGAAGATTGCAGATAATTCATTCCTTTGCGGAAATACTGCCTTTTTAACGGTAAGTACGGTCAATGAGCCGCCGGCAGAAAGCGGCAATCCATTATCCGTTCCCGAACAACTTCTTCGATTGTTAGCTGCTTCAAGTCCTTATGCAAAAACACTGTTGCCGTATACGACTGTCGAAGGTACACAAACCGCCTTTACGCTTAAGCAATCCGTATACGATGTCGAATCCAAAAAGATTTCAAAAGATATAAAACGGTGCATTAAAAATAAAGACGGCAGCTTTACCATTGTCAGCCTCACGGTTAATAGCCATGCTTATAGCGCCGAACAAGCCTATTTTAATGGACTTTTTTAGTTTTTGTGCTATACTGCAACAGAGATGATAAGGCATTTACTTTTCGACATTGATAATACACTCTATTCTGCATCAAATCTGATGGAACAGAGAATTTCCGAACGGATGTTTCAATTTATTGCCGACTTTTTGGCGATTCCGTTGGAAGAAGCTATTAGACTGCAACGTGCGCGGAGGGGCAGCTACGGCACAACGCTCGAATGGCTTGAGTGTGAATATCATTTTAACGACAGAGACACTTATTTTGCGGCAGTACACCCTGCTTCGGAAATTGCCGAATTACAGCCTGATCCCCATTTACGGGACTTCCTTGTTTCGTTACAAATGCCTATGACGGTGTTAACCAACGCACCGATGGCACACGCCGAGCGGGTTTTGAACTTCTTTAATATCAGTGACTTATTCCTCGGCATTTTTGATATTTCTTACAACCAAGGAAAAGGAAAACCGCAACCCACAGCTTTTACCAAACCGCTTGCCGCTGTACATAAAACGGTTGACGAAACATTGTTTTTGGATGATTGCCCCGCTTACGTTCAGGGGTTTGTTCAAATTGGCGGTCGGAGCGTACTCATCGATGAAAAGGAACGATGTACGGATTTTACCAAAACGTCCGGTATTCCCTCGATTAAATCGATTTACGAACTGCCGCCTTTACTGGCGCGCCTTTCTGTATAGAGTGATGGTATTAACCGGCGTTATCCGGTCTTTTTTAGATAAAATGACAATTGGTTATCTCTAAACGCTTCGGTTGTTAGAGACCCACAATTATATTATTCTTAGGAGGAAAAAAATGGACGGTCTTGTACTAAAAAATATGCTTGAAGAACTCAGGCCGCTATTTGAGCAGTATGCAAGTAAGGATAATGTTATCACTGAAGAAAATGTACATAAACTGGAAAATACTCAGATTCGTACAATCTTGGAATCTGCCGTACAAAAACTTTTGTTGGAAGGTTCAAAACTATATCCCGAAAAGCATATCGTTGAATTCTTACAAGCAATTAAAGCAGGAAAGAAAGGAATTATCCTTTCCGAACACTACAGCAATCTTGATTTACCGATTTTCTTATATTTAATGGAACAAACAGGACCGGCAGGAGAAGAGCTTGCTCATCGCTCTATCGCAATGGCAGGGATGAAGCTTACTGAAGAAGACCCGCTGATAGCTGCTCTTACCGAAGGTTATGAGCGTATTGTTATTTATCCAAGCAGAACGCTCGCCGGCATTACGGACCCCGTGCAGCTGGAAGAAGAGAAAAAACGGAGCCGCAGCATCAATATTGCTTCGATGCGGACATTGGAAGAAGTGCGGAAAGAAGGGAAAGCTGTCATCGTATATCCTGCAGGAACCCGCTACCGCCCGGGGAAACCGGAAACAAAACGTGGAGTCCGCGAAATCGACTCATATATAAAAACCTCTGATGTGATGATGCTGGTGTCCATTAACGGCAACTGTTTACGTATTTCAGACGATCCGTCTAATATGCTGGGAGATATTGTTTGCCAAGACAAGGTTGTAATAGAAATAAGTCCGGTGATCGACTGTAGCGAATTCCGCGAGCGTGCTAAGCAACGGTGCCGTGAAGGAGATGACAAAAAACAGGCTGTTGTCGATCTTGTTATGGAAGAACTGGAGATTATGCACAACCGAAATGCATAGCTACGGTCAGTATAGTTGGCATGGTTGCCGTTACTTGACAGAAATATATAAAATCGTTATGGTGTATAGAGATACTAAGGATATAATCCATTGGAGGTGAGTCTGTAAGTGGCAAGTATCGTTATTGATGATTCCGAAAACCTTGAAAAAGCGATTAAGCGTTTTAAGCGCCAAGTTGAAAAAGAGGGAATTATCCGCGAGTGGAAAAAGCGCGAATATTATGAAAAGCCGTCTACTATTTTAAATAGAAAGAAGAAAGCTCTTCAGCGCAAGTTAATGAAAAAAAACCGCAAGTCGTATGATTCAAAATCATATTAATTTCTAACAAAAACAGCAAAGCCGATCCATCGATTCTAATTTTTATTTATACTGAATTGATAATCGGCTGCGTCAGCTTTCTGCAAAAAATTTGAAACAAACTTTTTTGCATTTTTACAAATCTCTCATTAAGCCTTTTGAAATAGACGGTACAGATACCTTGCCAGCAAATATACATCTGTGCACATTTGCTGGCAAGGTATGGAACCACGGGCATCCCTGTCCGTTCTGATCCGTTGAGGATTTGCAGTAGCAATGTTTTGCCTTTGGCAAAACTTGCGAGTTTAAGCGGAAACGCCGCTTAAACATTGGCACGGATGCCGCGCGTATTAAGCAGAAACAAGTTTGACACCGGTCAAACTTGTTTCTGCGAAGTACACGGACGTACTTCGCTGAACGAGCGGCAACGCAGATATGTCGTATATTTCAAAAGAACTCAATATTGTTTTAATCGATAAAATCATCTATACTGTCCGCA
>CAUVHB010000012.1:0-12251 GCA_963551335.1 uncultured Treponema sp. | reverse complement strand
GTAATAAACCGCGGCTTTACGATAGAAAGGATAATCGGCAGCACTGTTAAACTTGCAAATGAGCTAGTCCCCATCACCAACGCAATCAACAAGCCGAGTTCGGACAACATATTAAACTTTGACAGCATTAACACCGCAAACCCCGCTCCAACAGAGACTGCATTACACAGAATCGCTTTCCCCGACCCGTAGAAAGTATGAATAAGGAAGTTCGGGTCATCGCGCCGTTTGGTGCATTCATGGTGATAGGCCGCCAAATAGTGAATGGTATAGTCGATACCGATACCGATTGCGAAACTTGCAACCATCGCCGTACCGATATTGAGCTTTATACCGGCGATACCCATAAAACCGAAATTCAGCGCAACAGAAATCATCAGCGGAATAATACCGATAAGACCTGCAATAATGGAGCGGTAATAGATTGCTAAAATCAAAAACACAATGCCGAACGACACCGCAACGGAGATCAGCTGAGACTGCACCACAAGGGTATTTAACGACTGCTCGATAAACATTGAACCGTTCGCTTCTACAGAGATGTCCTTGGGGAAATTATCTTTAACATACGCCATAATTGCTTGCAAGGCTTGTTCGCTGTCCCGCTGCCCGAGCGTACGCAGCTGAATATTCACTTTAAGCGTAGTTGGCGCGTATGTGTCGTCGATAAAATCCTGTACATTCCCTGCCATCAGCAGGAGATAATTTTGGATAAGCGCGGTCAGTTCCTCCTGCGTTTTTTTGCCGTATTTTTGAGGATCCGTCGGAATTTCATAGTAGGAAGCGCCTTTGTAATTGATATCTTTTTTAAGCGCGTCAACCAATTCGCTCGCAGAAACATATCTACCGCGGCGGGCAGTTTGCGCCGCTGCAAGTTTTTCGACGATTTCTGAAAAAGTATACGACAATTCCTTTTCTTTTTTTTCTGGTTTTGCTGCGCCGCGTGGTGCGTTCTCCGCTATGGAAATTCCTGCATTTTTATGAGGCGAAGCCGCGGTTTCCGTATCCTCAAAAACACCGAAGTCCCCAAAATCGCCAAATGAGTCGTCCCCTTTGTGAGCGGCGTCCTCATCGGAAGTAGTCATTCCGGTCGCTACCGCAGTGGAAGCGGTCGTCGCTGCCGCAGCGGAAGTAGTCGTACCGGAAGCTGCCACAGTGAAAGCGGGCGTGCCGGAAGCTGCCCCGGAAGTTCCAGCCGAAGAAGCAGCTACTCCCCTATTGGAGGATGGCAGCGCAGTACGGTCTACAGCCGAAAGTCCAGCCGCCGGAGCGTCCGCATTATACACTTGATTGAACCGTTTGATGACATCCGCCAGCGAGGTAATTTTTCCGACTTCTGGGATATATTCTTCCGCATATTCGGCAAGAGAATCAATCGCCTGCAACACATCGGGGCGGATAACATCCCCCTGTTTTTTGCCGGTAATAATTAAGTTCAACAATTTTGAGCCGCCGAAGTTTTCGCGGATAAACGTATCGGAGCGGACAACTTGTACATCCGGTTCAAAATATTCCATTAATACATTATCGATAACGAGCTTTGAGATACCAAAACCGGCAAAAATAATACAGGCAATACTGAACAACAATACACTGCGTTTATGCGCATGGATCACCATAAGCGTGTCGGCGATAATCCGATCAATAACGCCGCTATATTTCGGTTGAGCCCCAAAGCGACCGCCGATGGTCGGCTTATGCGGCCCGCGCAGGATCAGAATTGCAGGGATAAGCGTTACCGCTACGATAAAAGCAGACAACACGCCGAAGCTCGAAAATATACCGAACTCGAAAATCGGCACAACGCTCGTAAAGCAGAATGATACAAAGCCCGCAAAGGTTGTCAGCGCCGCCAAAAAAACCGGCGGAAGAACCCGCGACAGCGCTTCGACAATTTGAGTTGCATGCTCCTCTCGAGAAATGTCCGTGTTCTGCGTTACTTCATCAAAATAATGATTGATAACATGAATGCCATACGCGCTGCCAACCGCGATGAGGATAACGGGCAACACCGCCGAAAGAATGGTCAGCGGAATATGTAGGAGCGCCATAGCGCCGATTGCCCAAATACACGAAATGATAACGGTAAGCAGCGGCAAAAACACGCCGGTAAATCTTCTAAACGAAAAGAATAACACACCCGCCACAACGATGACGACAATGGGGACAAGAACCATTAAATCGTGACCGGTCGCCTCATTGACAATTTCGCTGAACACCGGCGCTCCGGTTACGTAGGCAACCGAGTCTGGAAAATCCCATTCTTCCGCTATGCGCATTACATCGCGGCATACGGCAATCGTTTCCGGCGAACCACTTTCTTCCTGTTTAATATCGAGGAAGATAATAGTCTGCGTTGCCTTTAAATCGTCAGAAACCAAACTGCGGTTATAGGTTTCCATCGAACGGAGCCTTTCGGTAATTGTGTGCAATTCTTCCGCTGAACCGGTTAAAGCTTCCGGCACCAGCTTTTCGTTCACAATTGAATCGCCAACCGCTTCGATATGGGTTGTCGTTGTGAGCGACACGACATTTTTGACCAACGGCAAAGCCCGTAGCTGTTTATCCAGCTCCTGCATTTTTTTTAAAAATTCCGTATCTACCACCGTGGTATATTTTCGCTGGATGCCAATCAGGAGCGGAACCGAGTCTCCAAATATCTTTGCCATTTCAGCATCAGCGATTCGGGCGGGATCGCTTTCCGGTATAAAGCGGAAATTATTGTTATCAAATCGGATACGCGGAAGTTGCACCGCAAAAAAAAGCGTAATGCCGAGGATAATCCCCAAAATAATGCGAGGATGTTTATATAGCCTTTTAACCAATATGTTTTTCAGATTCATAAGCGCCTACTTTGATAAGCGGAAATACTCTCAGGTATCCCTAAAAGATCGGGTCGCTTTTAGAGGTTCCCGTCGTCATGAACAAGTTGCAAGATTACCCGCAATAGTGAAGTGTCCCAATACTATACTTCCCTTAGAGTATAGTCAAGGTTACGCTTTACCTTGCCGGATGGATGAGCCGGTACCGGTTTTTATCACTTCAATCTTTTGAGGAATACGGCTTTGTAGTTCGCCAACATGCGAGATGATGCCGACCATCCGGTTTCCGCGTATTTCGTCTAAGATGCCGACGGCGTTTTCCAAGGCCTTTTCGTCAAGCGAGCCGAAGCCTTCGTCGATGAACATCGAATCGATTCTGATACCGCCTGCCCGCGCTTGGATGGAATCGGCAAGACCGAGCGCAAGGCTGATGGATGCCATAAACGTTTCCCCGCCAGAGAGCGTTGCTGAGGGGCGGCGCTTACCGGTGTAGGCGTCGGCGATTTCCAAGTCGAGCCCTCGGTATGCGTTTCCCGCGCCGGGGTCTTCGCTAACAGCAAGCCGATAGCGACCTTCGCTCATCCGCTCAAGGCGCTTATTTGCAAACACGGTTACCTCGTGTAAAAAGGCGGAAAGAATCCACGTATCGAATTGAAGCTTTCGCGGATTACTGCCGCAGAGGTCTTTCGCAAGGGCGACCCAGTTTTGCGCCTCCGCCGTTTTAAGCGCGAGGGCTTTTGTCAGTTCCGTGTGCTGCGTGTGCAGCTCTTCCAGTTTCGCCTTTTCGGTATTGAGAACTTCGAGCCGCGCCTGTATTTCATCATACCGTTGACGAAGCGTTTCGACGGCGGTTTCCAGCGCATCGAGGTCGCGCGGCTGCGCGGTCGTAACATCTTTTTCCAATCCGGCAGCCGCCTGCTTATACGCCGCATACTGCGCAAAAAAGGTGTCGATTTCGGTTTTCCACTGCGCAATTTCCAGTTCGCTGCACACGGCTTGCTGTAAATCATCTAAATCGGCAAAACCTTCCTTTATATAGGCGGTTTCGAGCTGCGCTGTTTTTTCGCTGCGTTGCCGTGCGCGCTCTTGTCCGTGCGCTTCCGCTGTGGACAGTTCGCCGCGGAGCCGCTCAAAGTTTTGCGCTGCGTCTGAAACATCGGTATGATACGCATTGATAGCAAGTTTGAGCTCTTGCAATAACGCTTCGCATTGCTCCAACGCAGTTTCCGCATCGGGGGCATCGTATTGCTCCGGTACAGCTGCACCGGTAGGGGCATGGGAATCTTCGGTTGTGCCCGCAGTTTTGGTACTCGCACTCAGCTGAATGCCACGTCGGTTTTCGGGCAGCTGCGCAAAGGCTTGGTCAAACTGCCGGCGTTTTTCTTGCAGCGCGGCGGAAACCCCGCTTAAGCGCTGCTCCGCCGTATGGTGACGCTGCGTATATTCCTGCCGTTCCCCCTGCAGATGGCGCATTTCCGCTTCTATCGTCTTTTGTTCGGCAAAAGCCTTGCGGGATGTGTTATATGCTTGCAGCGCCTCGTTTATCTGCTGAGCGGTTTCCTTAATGCGGCGCTCCGCCGCATCCTTTCCTTCAGGAAAAGGAGCCGCGCTGCATTCTTGATACTGCTGTTGTAACGCTACCACCGCAGCCGTCCGCTCGTCTATTTGCTTTTGATAGTTTGCATACGAAGCCTCCGCACCGGCGAGCGCCGCCTGCACATTTTCTTTTTCGTGCTGGAGTTTGGCGGCGCTCCGTTTTGTCGTTTCTATCCGCTCGTCAAAACTGAACGCACTTTGTGTTACATCGTGCGCCGGTACGGGGTGATGCACCGAACCGCAGACGGGACAGGGGCTTCCTTCTTCGAGGTGTTCTGCAAGCGCCGCCGCTGCCCGCTGCCGTTCCGCAGCTTTTTTTTCTTCTTCTATTCTGCTGATTTGCTCTGTTTGAATATCATAGTCGCGGGTAAGCGCCGCCAGCTGTGTCCGCGCATTATCCGCAGCCTGCGCATAGCTGTGTAAAAAGGAAAAAAGCTGTTCCTGTTTGCACACCATATCGTGCAGCTGCTTTTCTTTGTCGAGCCGAATTTGCAAGCTGCGGTAGGCGTGTTCCCGTTCGTCAAGCGCATCGACGGCGGGCGCAAGGGCGGCGGCTTTTTCCGTAACGGCAGCGAGCTGGGCTTCGATGCGTTGCAGTTGCGCGTGGGAGGCAGCGGCGGCGCGCTTCAAGCTCTCAGCGTCGGCTTGCGCCGCTCCGATTTCCTGTTCCAACACGGCAGCTTTCCGCAGTGAATCGACAACCGCATAGAGGCTATCCCGTTGTTTTTCTTTTTCAGCAATATCGCCCTGCCGCTCCTGCAACACACGTATGCGGGCGCTCAGTTCTTCTATACGTTCCCGTTTTTCCCGTATCTGCCGCTCATCCGCCGCGCACGCAGCTTCTAGCTCAAGAAGCTGCGTTACGTGAACAGCCAGCGGAGCCGCCCGCTGCGCTTTTTCAATTCTCGCTTGTAACGCGCGGATATCCGCTTCGCGAACACGGCAGGCTTCCAGCTCCTCGGTAACCCGCGCCAACTCTTTGCGCTTTTCTGCAAGTATTTTTTCCTGCTCAAGCTCGGTGTTCTTTGTCTGTAACGCAGTGAGCACGCTGCCGTGTTCATCCCTGATACGGTCAATTTCGTTCAATAGTTCTGCGCGGTCGCTTTCGTAGCGGTGGTACACAAAGCGGGTATGCAGGGTTTCGAGGTTCGCTTCGATTGTACGCGCTTCCTGCTGCAGCATATCTGCGCGCTGTTTGGCTTCCTGCATTAAATCTGAATATCGCTTGATGGGAAACAGGTGCATCAGCGTTTCTTTTTTATCGCTCGACTGCGCCCGTAAAAACTGCGCAAATTCTCCCTGCGGCAAAAGGACGATGCGGCTAAATTCCTTGTCGGAAAGTTTAATTAAATTTTGGATTGATGCATCTGTTTCCCGTTTATTGGTGGAGGAGCGATTTTCCCAGCTGCCGTTTTCGTAGTATTCAAGGGAAACTTCTTCCGGTGTTTCCAGCTTTCGACCTTCTTTTGTATACGGCAGCTGCCGTTTGATGCGGTATAGCTCCGTACCGATACAGAAGGTCAAGGTAACATCGGCGACGGCGTAATCATCGGCAAAGTGGCTCCGTAAATTCCGCATAACGCCCGACCTTCCGCCGAGCGGCTTCCCGTAGAAGGCGTAGGAAATTGCATCGAAAAGCGTGGTCTTTCCGGCGCCGGTTTGTCCGTAAATTAAAAAGAGGGAGCCAAGGCTGTCAAAGTTGACGGTATGCTCGCCGGTAAACGGGCCGATGTTGTGCAGTATCAGTTCTTGAGGTCTCATACGTGGCTTCTTTAGTTAAGCGTTATCACCGATTACTCCGCATCCGGATTCATCAGCGTTTCCGTGCAGAGCTGTTCAAAAAGCTCCTGCTTCATTTGGTTCGATTCGCCGTTAATGATGATTTCAAACCGGCTGAAATTTTCGGCTAAGGTGAGCGGGTCTTCCGCCGTCCGCTCTCGGAGGTTCAGCGGTTCTGCTCCGTCCTGCGATTCCTGATTCATAAAACTCTTTTGCCGGATGCTCAGCAAAAACGGAAATTTTTGCCGCAGCAGTTGCATCGGGTGCGCAATCACCTCCGCATCATCGAGCGTAATTTCCAGATAACAGCCGCTCCATTCATCATAGCGCGTACCGGTAAAGAAATCCGTAAACACCCCTTCCAACCGTTTGAGCGGACGTTCAGAAATAATAGGAATCCGCTCAATAGTGATTGAGGCCTTTCCGGCGGCGCTTTGTTTCGGCGTACCGTCGAAGTGTGGCGTAGCGTTGATGTCTATCGAAAGAACGCACTTGGCATCATCCGACTCATCAAAGGAGTATGGGAGCGGCGAACCGGAATAATACATTCTATCGGTTATCCGCTGGCAGCGGTGCAAGTGACCGAGCGCAACATAATCGAAGCATGAAAAAAGGTCGGGGTTCACGTATTCGGCGGCGCCGATAAAGGTGCGCTCGCTGGGGGAACTTTGCCCGCCGATGGTAAAAAGGTGCGCCGCTAACAGCGCCGGCATATCCGGCTGTACCGCCTGTTGCAGTATGTGCGACGCAACCGCCGCCATTTCCGCCTGAGAATCCCCTGCCGCGCGGTACGCTTCTTTGTCTTCTTCCGAAAAAGCGCCGAAATTCAAAAAGGGGAGCAGATATACCGCAAGTTTTTCCGCACCCTTGGTAAGAATCACCGGCTCGGCAAGTCTGCACGTATCCTGCGCAATGTAGATACGCTGATTTTGCAGTATCTCGTGCGCAAAGGCGAGCCGCTGCGCTGAGTCGTGGTTGCCGGGGATGATGCACACTGCCGTATCGGGGCAATCCTCCCGTATCCGCGCGAGAAACCGACTAAAAAGCGAAACCGCCTCTGCCGAAGGAATGGCGCGGTCGTACACATCGCCTGCAATAATCAGCGCGGCATAGTCGTGTTGAGTAAGAATATCGTGAATGTCATCCAGCATTTTTTCCTGCACGCTAAGCAGCGGCGTTTCGTGCAGTGTCTTTCCCAAATGCAGGTCGGCGGTATGGAGCAGTTTCATCCTTTGTACTGTATGACTAATACACGGTTCTGTAAAGAGGCTCAAAAATTCCTCGGTATGAAAACCGTGATGCGCGAATCACCTTTTATGCACATTTCTCTAGCAGACGGGTAAACGCATCAGGTAGGAAAGATAAAAATCGCGGAAAAATTGAGACTGCAAGACCATTTTAACCGCAAAGAGGTTCAACTCTGGGCGAATAGTTTCAATTTTTCCTCAGGGAGTGTTAAAAAAAACGACCTGATGCGTTTACCCTGTTACCTGCGCATTTACTACTTGCATATTTTTTGCATTTATGTATACTTGCAACTAATTTGCAAGTAGCATTGCAAGAGGAGTATTATTCATGAAGAAATTGTTTTTTTCAGCAGTTTGTATGATGTTTTTCGGCATCAGTGCGGTAAATCTCTTTGCCGGCGGAAAAACCGAAAAAAACACGGATGGAAAGATTGCCGTTGCAGCAACTTTTGATGCAATGAAAGAACTCACGGAAATTGTGGGAAAAGATAAGGTGTACATCCATACGATTATCCCGCCGGGGGTTGAAGCGCATGATTTTGAACCGAAAGCAGGGGATCTAAAATTCTTAACGCAGGCAAAAGCGGTTGTATATAACGGGTTTGATATGGAGCCGTGGCTTAAAGATGCTCTCCATGCGGTAAAACAAGACAACCTCAAAACTATCTGCGCAACCAACGGCATTAAACCGATCGAGCTTGCAGAAGGGCACCACCACCATCACCATGGCGACGAACACGACCATGATGATCATGATGACGATGATGACCACGATGCAGTTGATCCCCACGCATGGCTCAGCCTTGAATCTGCCAAAGTGATGGTCAAGAATATCGCAGCCGGCTTAAGCGATGTTGACCCTACAAACGCAGTGTTCTATCAAAAGAATGCGGCAGCCTTTATTGCATCAGCCGATACGCTGTTAACAAAATACCGCAGCAATTTTGCGCAGCTCTCTCGTCGCCAGTTTGTTACCGGTCACGCAGCCTTCGGGTATCTCTGCCGTGACTTCGGTCTTGAACAGAATAGCGTGGAAGATGTTTTTGCAGACGGAGAGCCAAGTGCAAAACAATTAGCAAAATTAGCGGATTATTGTAACCAAAATGGAATTAAAGTTGTTTTTTCGGAAAATGCGGCAAGCCCGCAAGTCTCGGCAACGTTAGCAAAAGAAGTCGGGGCTTCGGTACAAACAATCTATACGATTGAGTCTGCGGAGGACGGTTTATCCTATATGGAACGGATGACCTCCAATATAGAAAAAATTTATAAAAGCCTTGCAAAGTAAGTAAAACGCTTACGCAGCAGCTTACACTACTGGTAACGAGTCCCGGTGATAGTCATTGTGCGGTCTTTACATCTCTCCTTTAGCCGTACCGTGATTATCACCTTTTTTTTGCCTCCATACCACCCGACACCTTATAGTTGCAATTTATAGTTACAATGCGATTGCCCGCATATTTGACAGAGAGGCGGGTTTCAAACTATACTGGTTACTATGACAATAGCCGGACGTAATAGAATCTTAATTTTCGGTATTTGTATTGCTGCGCTCATGGCAGTCGGAAGTATAAGCTGCTGTATTGTTATTGTTGCGCACAATTTGCTTGCAGAACTGCCGACAGCCCCGGAAAGCGCTTTTCGATTATTAAGACTTCCGTTTTTTGCTTATAGTAATTATGCAGTTATGGCTGGGGTTGTAACGTTCCCGCTGATAGCGTTGACGTTGCTCATTTGCGTTTTCTTTCTTTTTGAAAAAACCCATGCGCTAGAGATTTCGTTTTTCAGTTTGTTTATTTTTGCACTGTCCGTTGAAGCGTTGCAGCTCCTTTTTCCGTTGCAAGTGCGGTATCCGATTTTGACTGTTTTTATGCCTTCAATTGCACAGATTATTTTCTTTTTCCGGTTCGGAGCCTGTTTAGCGCTTTTAACCTCCAGTCTCTTTGCTCATAAAACTTTTACGCGAGAGACGGCTTCTATTATTTTCTTGCTGAGTTTTAGCGCGTTCGCATTGTCTCATGTTATCCCGATAGACACCATTCATACGGTTTCGTTTTTCTCGTTTTCCCACTCCTACCGATATCTCCTTTACTCTTTCAGCGGGATTGTATGCGCATTGGCCGTAGTGTCTTTTTTGCTGGCCGGTATCTACCGTAGCATTCCCGAGTACCAAAAGGCTGCGATTCGGCTGTTGGTGATGCTCATGGCATATATGCTTTTGCTGTATACCGGCTCATGGGTTTTTATCGTACTCGGCATCGGAGCGCTGCTGGCAGCTGGCTTCTTTTTTCTAAAAGCTATCCATCAATTATATCTATGGCAATAGTGCGATTGGTGCTGAAGATTTGCTTCCACCCTCGGATAAGAGCACAGCAAGGGAACAGCCTAAACGGGATTTACGCCCGAAGGTATAGCGCGAGGGCGCCGATTGCCACCGGTATTAAAAGATTGTCATAATCTCTAAGGGGCAGCATTTCAATACCGGCGCCCGAAATGCCGAGTATAAGGCTTTTCCAAAAGCTCCGGCTGACAGCAAAGGACGAAAGGAACACCGCGGCAAAGCACGCCACACTCCCCGCAACCGTTTTATCTTTAAAGAGAAGTAAGCGCATTTTACCGAAGCGCTTGCCGACAAGGCTGGCAAGACCGTCCCCAAAAGCAAGTGCAAATATGGCAATCTTTGCCGTATGCATAGGGAAAAGAAGGAACGCGGCAAGTATCCCTCCAGCAAGCGTCAGCGGACCTAAAACGAACCGACCCTTATCACGGGGTCGCGATGCGCAGCGGGTGATATGCGCAATGATGCCAAGCTCATAGCCGCGCATACGGAGCAATTCTGACATACAGTAGAATATGCTGATAATGACAATACCGACAAGCGTAAGCGTATACCAGCGCTCCGCGAAGACAACCGTTACAGCGGAAGAAAGATGAATACTTTTTCTAAAAACCTCTACCAATAACTCTTGCACAGCAGCAGTCTGAGAAAAAGTTCGGTAACGGAAGCGTTCAAGCCATTTCATACAACCCTGATATTCATACAATCCTAATATATAGCAGAAACCGCTAAAAACCTTGAATTTTTAAAAGATGCTCATTACCTCTTAAAACAACAAGAACCCTGCAATCTTAAAATAGACGATAAGGCTAACCGCATCGACAATCGTCGTGATAAGCGGCCCTGCCATAATCGCAGGATCAAGACGGAGCTTTTTTGCAACAATCGGTAACAGTCCGCCGGTTAGTTTTGCAATGGTAACGGTTACCACCAGCGTTAAGCCGACGCTTGCGGCAACAAGGACCGGCTTACCGTCCATAAAATACGATTTTATAAAAATCGTCAGCCCCAGCAGCGTGCCTACCATAATTGCAATGCGCAATTCTTTCCATAGTACTTTTGCCCAGTCGCGCAGCTGGATTTCGCCAGTTGCGAGCCCGCGGATAATCAACGTTGAAGACTGGCTACCGGAATTGCCGCCGGTATCCATCAGCATGGGGATAAATGAGGTCAGTATGGTAAGCGTTGCTAGCAGCTCGGTATAGTGTTCAATAATTCTACCAGTAAATGTTTCCGAAACCATCAGGAGCATCAGCCAGCCGATACGGTGCTTAGCAAGTGTAAAAACGCCGGTATCCAAGTATGCTTCTTCGGACGGCTGCATAGCGGCCATGATCTGGAAGTCTTCCGTCGCTTCTTGCTCCATGGCATCCATTACATCGTCAACCGTGATAATACCGATCAGCCGTTTTTCCGCATCGACAACAGGCAAGGCAAGAAAGGCGTATTTCTTAAAAACCGCGATAACGCTTTCTTGATCATCATGCGTGTTCACATAGATACATTCGCTTTCAAAAATATTTTCGATAAGCTCATGTTCTGGCGCCAACACAAGCTCTTTTAATGAAACGATCCCCTCAAGCACCCTGTTGGCATCAGTAACATAGCAGGTATAGATGGTTTCTTTTTTAAGCCCCGTCTCTCTGATATAATCGAGTGCCTGTTTTACCGTCATCGTTTTTTTCAGACTGACATATTCAATCGTCATCAGGCTTCCTGCTGAGTCGGGGGGATATTTGAGGAATTGATTGATAAGTTTACGTTCTTCCTCACCGGAGTTCGCTAATATTTTTCTGACAGCATTCGCCGGCATCTCTTCCACAAGGTCTACGATGTCGTCAAGCGCAAGTTCAGCCAAAATGGGACCAAGCTCTTTATCCGTAATGGATGAAATAAATGCGCTTTGCTGTTCACTCGAAAGGAGCGCAAATACTTCGGCGGCAAGGTCTTTCGGAAGCATTCTAAAAAGTAACACCGCATTTGCGGCATTTTCTTTATCTAATATTTCCGCCACATCAACCGCATTCATCTCGGCGAGTTCCGCAATTAAGGCCACATAGTGCTTATTGTTGAGCAGCTCTTGTATCCGCTCCATTTCCTGCGTTTTATCTTCCATAACTATGCGCTAGTATACTTAAAATGAAGGATTTCTGCTACACCTGTTTCATAAAGTTCTTAGGTATTCTATAATACTCATAATGAAAAATATATTCGGGTTGTACATCCTTATGAAAACGTCTATATGCAATTTACGCCGGCTCAAGATATTAGCAGTGTTATTCTTCCTTGTTTGTAGTATCTTCGGAGAAGCTGCGGCAGAGAACCGACTGAAACTAGGAATTGAGCGACTGTCGGAGTACTGCACCATTTTTGCTGGAAAGCGGGTAGGACTGATTACCAACCAAACCGGTATCGACGCCGAGGGAACGCCCTCCGCGGTGCTGTTGAGCCGGTCGGCGCAGCTTACGGCGC
>CAUVHB010000011.1:0-12282 GCA_963551335.1 uncultured Treponema sp. | reverse complement strand
AGAACATTGCATCAGCGTCGTTGGCAAAGCAACTGTGTACGTTTCACCCGATCAAGCAATGATCTCTTTTTCGGTTGTTTCGCAGGCAAAAGACCTTACCACAGCAAAACAGCGCCACGATACGGTGATGCAAAAAACGAATACGCTTTTCAATCAATACGGCATCGAACAAAAAGACGTTACAGCGGAAAACCTTACCATTCATCCTCGATACTCTTACAATTCCGATACGCCAAAATTCCTCTATTATGAAATCACCCAAAATATTTCAGCAGTGATTACAAACTTGGATAATTATGAACCGTTCTTAACGGATTTAGTGAACACCGGTATCGATCGGATTAACGATGTCCAGTTCTCGGCAAAAGACGTTAAAAAATACAAGAATGAAGCGCGGCTCAATGCTGTAAAAGCTGCGGAAGAAAAAGCGCAGCTCTTATGCGAAGCGGCATCAAGCGGTAATCATAAACCTTCACTCGGTAAAATTATTCGTATGTCGGAAGTTGCTTCTTATTCTGATTGGAACGGAAACGGTTACACTGCAATGACGCAAAATCGAGTTGCGTACGCGCAGACAGCTGCAGATGCTTCGGATGTAAGCAGCGCCCCAATCGGAAAGATTCTCTTTGACGCGCAAATAGAGATGGTATTTGAGCTGAAGTAAGCAATGCCGCCGGTGCAGAGCGCTGGGGATTCAGCCCTCTGCACGAATAAACGGTATTGTGAGGAATCTGCAAAGTGATTTTAAATTTGAGGTGATTGCTTCCACATATCAAGCGTAAGGCAGAAAAGTTTATCGTACCGGCATAAACCAACATCATTGGTAAGAAATGCATCACAGCCGGAAATTAAAGCAGATGCAAGCTGGAGTGCGTCCATCCCTTTAAGCGAATGCAATTCTGCACGGATTTCAGCTGCTTTTTCAGCAATTGACCGGGTAATATCGATAACATGGATTCCACATGCAGTTAGGAATCTATTAAAATTTTCAATAAGCGCTTGATCGCTTTGCATATACGGATAAACCAAATATTCCTGTACCGTCTACCGTCACTACAGAGGTCAGTACCGTTTTGCCGCTTTTTATATAGCTCCCAAAAAATACTTTTGCAGTATCAAAATAAAGCGGATGTTTTTCAAAATAATAGATAAAAATTGCGGTGTCAACAAAGATTTTGTTATACCCGATCGCCATTCCTCAGTTCCTTTAGATAAATATCCGCATTTTTTCCTCTTTCGGTCGGTTTAACAAACATGTCAAGGTTTACGCCAATAGTTTTTTCAGATATAGCAACATCGTCAATAATGGTTACCAGAGCTGTTTTACCTTGATATTCTCGAACAGCCGCTGCATCCAAAACGACCGTATTGCCACGAATAATTCCTTTTATTGCAAGCATAAATAGCTCCTTGGGCATTTCTAATCAACACGGTTATAGTAAATTTAAGCATAAGTTACTTAACCGCCGCCAGGGTGAACGCATCAGGCAGTCTTACCATATTCTCCACGAATGACAGTGATTCCACACAGTCACAGCAGAACACAAGAGGCCTTTACTTCCCCGTACCGAACGCGCGCTTGATTGTTTCGGCGAGGTTTTCTACGCGGGAAATGCCTTGCATTGCAGGTTCGGGGTCGTCGCCGTCGCCGGCGGCTGCCGGGACATAGAGTTGGGTAAAGCCGAGGCTTTGCGCGGTTTTAATCAGCGGCTTTAAGCGGCGCACAGGTCTGATCTCACCGGCGAGACTAAGCTCTCCGATAAATGCTTCGTTTTTATGTGCGGGAATATCCGTCCGCGCAGAGTAGAGCGCAAGCGCCAAAGCCAAATCGATTGCCGGTTCCCGTAGCCGGATACCGCCGGCGACATTGATATAGATATCTTGATCGGAGAACCGCAAGCCTATCCGTTTTTCCAGTACGGCGGCAACGCGGCTGACCCGTGCGGAATCGATCTTATCGGAGAATACGCGCGTCATCGTGCCCTTGGCGGGTACCGTAAGCGCCTGAATTTCTACCATAAATACGCGGCTGCCTTCAAACACCGGCACGGTCGCAGACCCGGCAGGAAGCTCACCTTGCCGCTGAATAATAAACAGCGCGGAGGGATCCTGTACGGCAGCCAAACCTTTTTCATCCATCCTAAAAATCCCTAGCTCGTCCACCGAACCGAAGCGATTTTTAAGGGCGCGAAGAAACCGCACATCATCTTCGTTCCGCTCGAAAGAGATAACAGTATCAACCATGTGTTCCAGAACTTTCGGTCCTGCGATGACGCCTTCCTTTGTTACATGAGCGGTAAGAAAGAGCACTGCGTCCCGCTCTTTTACCCACTGCACCAATTCGTTAGCGCAGTATTTGAGCTGATTGATCGTGCCCGGGATAGTTCCCGCCTGCGGAGAAAAAAGCGTTTGTACCGAATCGATAATGACGATAAGGGGATTGAGATTATTTAATACTTTTTCGATATTTTCAACCGAATTGGTGCAAAGCAGTTCGATATTTTTGAGCGGAACACCAAGCCGATCAGCCCTGCCGCGTATCTGCCCTGCGGACTCTTCCCCGGACACATAGAGCGTCCGCTGCCCTACCGATCCAGCTGCTGCGGCAGCTGCCGCTTGCAAGAGTAATGTTGACTTTCCGATACCGGGCTCGCCGCCGATCAATACCGCCGAACGCTTTACCGCACCGCCGCCAAGCACTCTGTCAAATTCAGAAATGCTGGTTGTAATGCGGACGGTATCGTGCACCTCCACTTGTTCAAGCGGGATTGGATGCGCTTCGTCCGTTTGCCGTACGGCAGCGGCGCTTGAAGCAAAGCCGGGGGTAAAGTCCGCTTCTTGGAACTGCTCCTCGAAAGTATTCCATTCGCCGCAGCTTGGGCAACGTCCGAGCCATTTCGGCTGACTGTACCCGCAGGAGCTGCACCGGAATATCCGTCCACCGGCTTTCTTTTTTGCCATTTTCTTCGTTACCTATTCATCGTTCCGCTCTGAAAGGGTAAGCGTTAGTTTCACGGTCTTATTTCCGCGGAGTACCGTTACGGCGATACTTTCGTTCGGTTTTTTATCTTCCAAAACAGCGTAGTATTCACTGAGGTTGCTGACAGCTTGTCCGGCAATTTCGGTGATGATGTCGCCGCCGAGGTAGATAACCGCAGCGCGCTTTCCGATACCGTAACGGACGGCATTCGCTCCACCGCGAAGTCCTGCCTTTTCGGCATTGCTGTCTTTTTTAACACGGGAAACCAATAACCCGCGCTGTACCGACAACCCTGCATAGTTTGCAATCGAAGCGTTCAGCTGTACCAGCTCCGCATCGATGGACGCGCGACGAACCTTTCCGTACTTGATAATTTCGGATACAACCCGCTTTGCCGTGTTGATGGGCACCGCAAAGCCGACCCCTGCGGAACTGCCCGACGTAGAATAGATCATTGTATTGATACCAATCATCTTGCCGTCCGAATCGAGGAGCGGTCCGCCCGAATTACCGGGATTGATTGCCGTGTCGGTTTGAATCATATTTTTGATGATGACGTTTTTATCGGTTTGAATCGGACGACCGAGGGCGGACACAATACCGACGGTCAGCGTCCGTGTTAAGCCAAAGGGATTCCCGATTGCGAGTACCCGCTGCCCTACCTTGAGTCCGTCCGAATCGCCGAATTTTATCGTTGTAAGCTGCGTGTTTGCAGGCGGGTCGAATTTAAGCACGGCGAGATCATTTTCACGGTCTACCCCGATTACCTTTGCATTGTACTGGCTACCGTCCGAAAGGGATACAAATATCTTTGTCGCATCTTCAATAACGTGCGTGTTAGTAAGGATGTAGCCGCGGCTGTCGATAATCGACCCTGAACCGGAACCGCCTTCCTGCGGAATTGGTTCAAGAAACCAGTTTACGCCGACCGTTTCTGTGGTGATATTGACGACCGCATCGTTGGTATTTTCGTACACCGAAATATTTTGCTTTTCTTCTGCGGTGTAACGGCTCGCCGATTCCGCAGCAGTTGTAAGATACGGGCTTGCCTGTTCCGCCGATTCTAAGGCAGACACGCTCCCGCTACGGGTATGTTCTGCGCCGGCAATTTGCACATCGCTCTGTTGAGCGAGCACAGTATTATTTTCCGCCAAGGCTTCGGCTGAAGCTACGCTAGCCCCCTGCGGCATTTTCGTTCCGTGCCCTAAATAAAAGCCCGCCCCATAAGCGGCTAATGCAATAAAACAGCCGACAACGGCTGCGGAAAAAATAAGTCGTCTTCTACTATAAAGTTTCATACACGCTCCCCTTAATTCATGATAAATATACAAAAAAAAGGCATATCCGCCAATAGATAGGAATCAGGACAAACTCATCAGATTATTTGTCAAACCTCTTTATGATAAGATATTTTATCTATCCTCCTTATGTGGCTGCTCTAAAACGATGAGTTTTTGCCCTTTCAAAAAAAAACATTCTCCTATATAATTTATAATTGACCTATTGAATAGATAGTGCGTAGGATACAAAACGTATGAACAATTCGCTTGTTACAAAAAAGTTGCGCAAAACAAAAGCACGGAACGTTATCATCAGTATTTTATCTCGCGATAAGGATAAGGCTTTCTCCGTCGAAGAACTGCATCAAGTCTGTATGACGTATTTGCAAATCGACTTATCAACGGTGTATCGAACAATGCATACGCTCGCCGAATCCGGTTTTGTAACCAAAAGTATGCATCCCGACGGAAAAGCCTATTTTCAACTTGCCTCTCAACAGGGAACAGAACATCACCACAGAATTGTGTGCAGTAAGTGCAAGGCTTCTGCCGATATTGCCGTCTGTCCGCTTCACCATTTGGAAGAACAGATATTATCCGAAACGGGTTTTACGATGACATCACACAGTATAGAACTTACCGGTCTTTGCCCCGCCTGCAAAGCCGAAGCGGAAGCACATACTCCGCAGACGGACACTCCGTAACCTATTTCAATTTGCAAGAGCGGCAACTTTAAACCAATTTGTTCTTTTGCGCCGCAGCATAGAGTTTTGCGTTCCACACATTACGGAAAATAAACTTATCACGCACCGTATTCTCCGTCATCATATCCATACAGTTTTGCAGCGCTTTAAACGAACGGCTTAAATATCCGTTTGCGGTATCGGATGTAGTTCCTTCTTTACGGAGAATTGCATCGTAGCAAAGGTATGAATATATCGAAGCATACATATCATGATTTTTAAGCGCATCCCGTGCAGTAGCTTCGAGTTGCTGCAGATATGTCGGAGCGGATTCTTTTAATAAATCGGCAGCAAGCCTAAAGCGGTAATAGCTGTTCAGAGCGGTATAGCATATCTGCATTGCCGGTTTACCGTATAAATGCCCCCACACCAACTCTTCTGCAAGTACGAAACCGCTTTGGTATGGCTCAAACGACGCGGTAAATGTTTCGGGAGTAGCCTCTACCTGCGCACGTTCATCGCGAAGCATAGGAGCCAACAAAAATGATTCAATCAAAAACAAACGGGCATCGGGGGACTTATCGAGATTTGCAATGAGTATCGGTTGAGCCTTGCTTGTTTGTCCCTTCTGGGATAATGTCCGTGCATGCCAAATTCTACAAAGAGGTTCCCATTCTTGAAAGTGCTTCGAAGCCGCTTTTTCCGCTTCTTGAAATAACATCTCCGCTCTACCGTAATCACCTAACTGCAACGCTACTCTCCCCTGCATAAACAAGCAGGGAATTTTTTGAGGCTGTTCAAAATAATTCTCTGTACCTTGTAAAAGACGGTCGAGAAAGGTTTCGGCGCTATGTAAATTATTCTGTAAAAAACAACTGATGCTGAGGTTAAACAACGCTTCGCATATAAAACCACTGTCGTTCAGCGCTTCGGCAATATCCAGCGCATATTGAAAATATGTTACAGCATCTTCTATTTTATTTTGAGACAAATGCAGAAACGCAACACAGGAAAGAGCGCGGTATTCTCCTGCGGGGAATGTATGCGCTTGAACGGAGCTAAGGGCTTTTTTTACCGCATACACCGCATCGTTACTATTTTTTTGTTTATTGATTTTTAATGCTTTTTGATAGCTTTCAAGCGTGGAGAAAAAAATCGTAGACTTAAAAGGGGTAATATCAATCTGAGCAATTTCCTTATCCGAATATTTATGGAAGAAATGATGGAGTATAAATTGCTCTTCCGGAACAAATTGAAGCGTATCGAAAATATCTTTCAAGTTTTCATCGGGACATAACATCCCCTTTTTATATTTATCCCATAGAAAATCGGCTATATACTGCTTCACCTTATTTTTTTCCGTTCCGATCCGCTGCTCCAACCGCTCGACGGCATATCTACTTGCCGAATACATATCGTTTTTAACTTCGGTAATACCGACCGCATACATCCATTCATACAAACTCGTAATAAACGAGATGCTTTTATGCAGTGAAAGAAAAAACTCCTGCATTTCATCCTCAAAGATAAATAACGGTGCATATACCGTAAGATAGGCAAGTTGCAAAAAATCAGCTGATAAGCCATCAAACGAGAGCGGCTTTTCCGGCATCAGTTCAGTATGAGCAGTAATAGGAAGCGTACTGATCAGTCGCTCCGCATCCTCCGTTTTTTCTTCGGTATGCATAATCGTTAATTCATGAATATGATAACCGGTTTCAAATACGCGAAAATAAAGTTTTGTATATAACAAAAAAGCGTCAATAAAATAATCAGGATAATCTGAACAAAACCGATTCCGGCGAAAATAATACTGCACATGTTTCGCTTTTTCATATTGAGCCTGTTCGTCTTTCGAAAGCGCTGCCGCTATCGCATGTTCGGTAAGAGGATGTACAAGCATAAAATGATACAGCGCATGTATCCATGTACCGGTATTCAATAGGTAGATATTGCATTGAGATCCCGCCGTTTCGGTATCAGCTGTTTTCGGTACGATAAAATCGGCGCTGTAGTAGAGTTTTACTTTAGGCACGTATTCAAACCGGATATAGGATTTCAAAAGTTGTTCCGCTTGTACAGAGGCAAAAAAACTGCGGCTCGGAATAAGGTTTCCACGATAAGCGGCAAAATGATCTGCAATAGTATCCTCAGAATCCGTTTCTTCACAACAATCGATAATAATCCGGTAATCTACAACTCGCCTTTTATAGACACGCAGTAAATCGGCTAAATTTTGTAAAAATAAATTAGCGGAAAACGCCGGAGCAACTTCGCGGCTGCTGAAGCAGTAAATTGAAGCGCATGAAACTTTGAATGAAGAGGCTCCGTTTGCTTCTGCCGATTCCGCAACGGTATTCAATAATTTTTGTATTTCAAACGGAGCAATTCTCAACAGCTGCCGTTCATAGGGAATTTCAAAATAGATACAAATCATAACAACCTTCCTTATTATGTATCGGCTTTTTCTCTATTCCGATAAAGTTTGTAGACCTTTCGGAAAAATTCTACTATACTGTGCTGATGAATAACAAAAACAAACAAGACTGCTTTTTACCGCTTATACTAACCTTTGCGGTTATTACACTTGATCAACTAAGCAAATGGTTAATTATTCAATCGATTGAGCCGTGGTCTGTGGGAGCTTCTTTTTTTGGAGACCTCATACGGATTGTCTGTGTTTACAACACCGGAGCTGCGTTCAGTCTGGGAAGCGGACTTTCCTCCGTTATGCGTTTTATCGTAATGGTCTGCATACCTGCCTGCTTTATCGGCGGTGTCTGCGTGCTCTATTTTAAATCGGAGTTTCCACGGTTACAGCGCTGGTTTTTAAGCGGCATTATCGGCGGCGGAATAAGCAATTTGCTCGATCGTTTTTTTAGAGCTGAAGGCGTTGTGGACTTTATCGACGTTAAATTTTTCGGTCTTTTCGGTTTGGAACGCTGGCCGACATTCAATATTGCAGACTCAGCCATTGTGGTATGCGGGGTCGGCTTATTTGTTGCTTTTTTTATACAGGAATGGAAAGGCAAGAAAAAGGCTCCGGAAACGCCGAAAGACGGAAAATAAATGCGAAATATTATTCTTTTTTTAATTATCGGAACATTGGTAACGCTCGTACTTATCGCCGGATGCAGCGCGGTATGTGCTGCAATCATTATTTTGCTGGCAAAATTCGTGAATGAACATATTTTAGCAGCGCTGCCTTTTTCGGTTATTGCCGGCATTATACTGTCGTTTTTCTTTTACAGTAAGATTATGAAGAAACTAATGAATAAGTACGGATTAAATAACAAAAAATAAACAGCTAAACCAAGGATTAATAACCGTCGGACATCTGGCGGTTTAAATCTTTTTGGCACAGCTCTTGATAAATAGGCGCACGGGTCTTCAACTCTTCCTTAACAGCCTTACTGAACGGCATATAACGCCAGAATACGTTGCGCACCTCTTTATCGAGTTTCTGAATTCCTTCGCTTTCTTTAGTCATCCAGATGAGATAATCTTCAATAAAGTATTCTTTTACGTCGCCTTTCAATTTTTGAGCTTGGAACCATTGATAGTAATTACCGGTTAAACCTTCTTCCATCCAATAGTATGAAGCCTTTTCCTTTGCTACCTGCCATCGAAGATCGGCGGTGGCTGTTAAAAGCGCATTTTTCAAATTTTTTGTATACATCGGAATCACAATACGCCCGCGGCTCGTTACGCGGTTGTACCGATCAAAGGGTTCCCAGCAAAAACCAATATCACCGTACGAGGGAATAAGCACAACAAACGGAGGGATTCTATTCAGCTGAGAGCGGTACTGTCGGCAATATGCTTCGCAGTCAATGCTTTCAATCCAGCGCATAATCTCCAATACGTTTTCTCTAATACCGATTTCGTTCGGTGTACATCGGAAAAATTCGCGCGATAAAATAGGAAAGTGATTTCCTTGCCGTCCGCAGGTCATCTTAACCATTTGCCGAACGGTTTCCAATTCCGTATTCACATCGGAAACATTCAACTCACCGTCGCCGCTCGCGTCGATTTTTTCTTTTAACAAGCGGACATCTTCATCTACACGGTGATACTCATTCAAAAAGTTGGTCAGTTCTTTGTCCAGCGCAAGAATTCGCCGAATGCTATCGCTCAGATCGCTCACATTGCGCTTCTGTATTTCGGTAAAAGGCGCTTTTATGCCTGCAAAACCGGCAAGGCTGTCATGGACAAACAACTCGTGGATTTGATTTTTGAGCAATTCTTCCGCATTGGAGCGTTCATCCGACTTTGCACGAAGTAAATTTTCCGCACTTTGCAATTTACCCTGCGCCTTATTAAGCAGCTGCTGGAAATGAGTTGAAATATTCTTTTGTTTTGTCCGCACCTCATCGGTGGAAGAAGGATTAATCAATCCGACGGCAATATCATGGAACCATTCATCAAGATAATAAACAGGTTCATTGTAGGAATTTTCATCGATGATCTTTGCAAACGTATCTTTTTGTTCAGCAGTTAAAAGCGTCGGCAAAATAAGCCCATACCGTAACGCATATTTTTTTTCGATTGCAGATTCATCTGTCGGCAATTTTAATACAAGTACAGCAATAAACTGCCAATAGTTCGTAACAAGCTGCTGCCGGTATACGGTACGGTCTTTTTGATCACGAGTAGTAAGATATTTTGTAAGCGTATTATGCAAGCGCTGAGAAGCTTCACCGCAATTTTTTAGCACTTTTTTATAAAAATCCGCTGAATCGAAATAGGTATGCGGTGTTTTATTATAAAATTGTTCGATTTTCGGAAAAGCTTTAACGGTAAGATCAACACGGGCAGGGCTCGGTTCCAAACTGCCGGATGCTTCCGGAGAAGCGGATAGAAGAGTATCGTTGCCGATATCATCAAAAAGATCAAGCGATGGAGCGGAAGGCGCTACAGGAATATCTTCCAATAAGGCTGCAAGATCAGGATCAAGATTTGATATATCCATACGCGGCTCTCTGCCTACCTTCTTTTTATTCGTGCGGAGATTTTAACATCCGCCGTCCTCGGCAACACTCTGCATCGGGGTTGTTGATTTTATCTGGAGGTGAGGGGAATTGAACCCCTGACCTCTTGCATGCCATGCAAGCGCTCTAGCCAACTGAGCTACACCCCCAAAAGGCAACAGGATAATTATGAAGGAAATTTTATTTTAGGTCAAGCCCTATTCAATTTATAGCGGACATTACTCAAAATTAATATATATGGAGGGACCTGTAAAACCTTGCGTTTTTAAAACTTCTCACATTTTTTCTAACAGGCGGGTAAACGCATCACAGGCGGCGTAAATCAGATTTCGCATAATAATTGAAGTTGTAAGACCATTGGAGCCGTGCAGAGGTTCAACTCTGGTCGAATAACATCTGGGCATCTTTTAAAAAACTCACGGTTAGATTTTTAGAAGATGCTCACCAAACAGAACAAGCCGACAGACTTGCTGTTTTTAGAGGCTCCCCGATAATATTTTTCCCTTACAGCGGGAAGCGCTTCATTGTTTCGCGGCGGATTTCTTCAGCGGTATCCAGCCGGCTAACAGCTTCGTAAAGGACCTCTGCATCGGAAACCCGGATAGATTTGATGCGCTGCGCAATCTCCGGTATTTTCTGAGCTGTCATGCTGAATCGCCGTAATCCCATCCCAAGCAAGAGCGGAACAGCCTCCGCATCGGAAGCCATCTCTCCGCACATAGACACAAATCCGCCGCGCGAATCCCCTGTACGATGCAGAAGCGGTTCTGCTGTAATAACGTGCCGAATAAGCCTCAGCACCGCGGGCTGAAAACAATCGGCTAAATGCGCAATGGTTTGGTTTTCCCGATCCGCTGCCATCGTGTATTGAATAAGATCATTGGTACCAATAGAAAAAAAGTCTACCGCCGGTGCATATAAGTCGGCAACGATTGCGGCGGACGGCACTTCAATCATAATCCCCAGCGGAATATCTTTCTTATATGGTATCCGATTCAACTCGCACTCATGCTCAAGCTCTTTGATTAAATTCCGCACAGCGATGATTTCTTTTTTACAGGAAATCATCGGAAGGAGTATATGCAGATTGCCGGTACAGCTTGCCCTCAATAGCGCCCGCAACTGAGTCTTAAAAACTTCGGGACGATCCAAACAGTAGCGGATTCCCCTCCAGCCGAGAAGCGCATTCCGTTCCAAAAGATTTTCCTGCTCTTTTAGCATTTTATCGGCACCGGCATCAAAAGTGCGGATCACCACCGGTTTTGCGCCCATCTGCTCCAAAACAGTACGGTATGCCGTGTACTGATGTTCTTCATCGGGGATATCAGTGTTTCCTAAAAACAAAAATTCAGACCGGAAGAGACCGATGCCGGCAGTGTTCTGTACAACTGGCAGCGCCGATTCTTCCGTAAGCACAATGTTTGCGTTCAAATGAACGGGGGTACCGTCTTGTGTATACACCAGCGTATAATCCCGCGCTTCTTCGGGCGCCTCAATCTGTTCACTGCCTGTAGATTTTATTCGAGCGATCGTTTCGGCATCGGGTTCCAAAATCAATATTCCATTTGTAGCATCCAGAACCGCATCCATTCCGCTTTTTGCCGAATCCATAAGTCCTTGAACGGCTATCAATGTTGGAATATTCCACGCTCGTGCCATAATCGCGATATGACTGGTCGCCCCCCCTTCTTCCATAATAATCCCGGATGGCGCAAGTTTTTTTATTTCGAACGCTTCGGACGGTTTAAACACTCGTGCCGCAAGCAGAGAACCGGGCTGTACGCCGGCAAACCGAGAGGGAGATTTGTTGTGCGTCGGATTTAAATAACAAAAAACCGGTTCGTAAGCATCCTGAATGTCAACAGCCCGCTCACAAAGATAGCTGTCGCCCGAAGCGGTTAGCATAGACGTAACTGTATCCAACTTCCGTTTGAGTACCGCTTCGGCATTCGTCAGCGAAGTTCCAATTTCCGTATAAATGCTGCTCATAAATTCTTCATCGGCGAGCATTGTTTGATGGGTTTCCAAAATAGCTTGTTCAGGGTTTTTTGTCTGAATATCTACGGTCTGATATTCGGCAAGCATCTTCCGTAGATCATCTTGAGCAGCTTGTACCGCGACTCGCAGTCGTTCCTGTTCTTGTTGAATATTTTGCGCAGTAATTGCGTAAGCCGGCGCCGTCCGGACAACATTTTCGGGGATACACACAAGTCGGCATACAACGAGACCATCGCAGACAGATAACCCGGTAAACTTCTTCATAAACGCATTATAGAAAAAATGATGAGTTTTGCATATATAACGGATAACGGAACAGTAAAGATAAAATAAGAACCGGTCCCTACGGG